>CANQME010000012.1 GCA_947624815.1 uncultured Lachnospiraceae bacterium
TATCGGCAATACGGTATACGGAGCCACAAAAGCGAGCATGATCCTGTTTACAAAGGTGCTTTCGAAAGAGATGGCACCTGCCGGGGTGAGGGTCAATGCGATCGCCCCGGGGCTTGTGGATACAGGACTCGCGGATGTGATGGGGGACAAAGCCAAGGAGTCGATGGTGGCGTCGTCGCTGATGCACCGCCTCGGGTCGCCGGAAGAGATCGCGAAGGCGGCGCTGTTCCTGGCGTCGGACAGCAGTTCATTTATCAATGGCCAGGTTATCCGCGTTGACGGCGGAATGTAAGGAATCTGGTAAAAAAGAGAAAGTGAGGGAACAATTATGGACACAAAACAGACAGTTATCAGGATCATGGCGGACCTTTTTGGGGTTCCGGAGGATGAGATCACTTTGGAATCAAGCATCGGGGACTTCCCCAAATGGGACTCCCTGGGGCATATCAGTCTTCTGCAGGAGATCCAGGACGAACTGGATATCGAGTTTGAACCTGAGGAGATCATTGAACTGGAGAATGTGGAGGACATCGTCAGCCTTGCGTCCAGGAAGGAGAACCAGGCATGATCATTCTGCAGGAGATCAGGAAACATGCCGCCGGGCAGCCGGATAAGGTTGCCCTGATCGAAAAAAACACGGAGGTCACCTATTCGCAGATGTGGCAGAGGATCCTTTCCGCATCCGCGTATTTCAGGGCGAGAGTTCCCAGGGGCAGCCGGGTGATCCTTGCGGCGAACAAATCCGTGAATTTTGTATATGCGTACTTTGGCGCACAGCTTGCGGGATTGATTACCGTTACAGTTGATTCGGCGGTAAACCCGCTGCGCCTGAAGAGGATCTATGACTCAGCCCGGCCGTATGCGATATATGGGAATCTGGATAACCGGCAGGACGAATATACCTGCATGCCCTTTTCTGAGATTGACATCTCTTCAGAGGTTGACGAGGCAGGTATGGCCTTCCCTGGTGAGGACGATATGGCCGATATCCTGTTTACGACCGGAACTACCGGATTTCCTAAAGGGGTCGTACTGTCTCATAGAAATGAGTACAGTGCCGCCGTGATGATCAACACGTTTGTTGGGAATACCAGCGGCGATGTGGAGCTTCTGGCCCTGCCGATCAGCCATTCCTTTGGGCTTGGCCGGCTTAGGTGTACGCTTGTCAAAGGAGGCACCATCGATATCCTTGGCAGCTTCGCAAATGTCAAAAGCTTTTTCCGCGAAATGGAAACCAGGAAGGTCACAGGATTCGGCATGGTCCCTGCCAGCTGGAATTTCCTGAAACGGACAAGTGGGGAGAAGATCAGGGAGTACTCCGGGCAGCTGAGATATATTGAGATCGGCAGCGCCCCGATGAAGCATGAGGATAAGGAGCTGCTGATAAAGCTGCTTCCCCAGACACGGATATGCATGCACTATGGCCTGACGGAGGCGTCGCGGAGTTTGTTCATCTGTTTCAACGAGGAGCAGGACTTCCTGGACAGCATAGGGCACCCGTCCCCCGGCGTCAGTGCGAAGATACTGGATGAAACCGGGGAAGAGCTGCCTGTGGATGAGCCGGGAGAGCTCTGTGTGAAGGGAACACATGTCTGCTGTGCCTACTGGGGAACGGACCAGGACAGATACAGCGATTCCTTCTTCGGCGACTATTTCAGGACCGGCGACTGGGGCTATAAGGACGGGAATGGATATTATTACCTGATCAGCAGGAAAAAGGAACTGATCAATGTCGGAGGCAAGAAGGTGAGCCCCATAGAGGTGGAAGAGGTCATCGGCCGGGTTGCCGGGGTCGTTGACTGTGCCTGCATCGGCGTCCCGGATGATGTGCTCGGCGAGACCGTAAAGGTTTTTGTAGTCAGGGGAGAGGAAGGGCCTGACGGGAAAGACATCATTGATTACGCAGGCAAGTATCTGGAAGGGTACAAGGTACCGGCCAGCGTTGAGTTCATTGACGAGATTCCCAAAACCAGTTCGGGAAAGGTCCAGAGGCTTCTCCTGAAATAAGATCGAAAGGCGTGTTGGAAGATATGGAACAGAACGTATCAAACATGGACAGGCTGTTTTCGTGTGAGCCATATGCACCTGTCCGGGAGAGCCGGGAAGCTTTCATGCAGGCAGTCAGGGATGAGCTTGTATTCCATTATGAGAATAATGAAATGTACCGTTCCTTCTGTAAGCGGAAGGGATTCAGCCCCTACGGCAGTTTCCGGCCCGAGGACATCCCGCCTGTTGCGGTCAGTGTCTTTAAGAACCTTGGCGGCAGCCTCAGTTCGGTCTGTCCTGATGATATCAAACTGAGGCTCCAGTCGTCCGCGACATCCGGGGTCCCGAGTACGGTTGTCGTGGACAGGATAACCAGCAAAAGACAGGCCAAAGCCATGGTAAAGGTCGTCCAGTCCTTTATTGGAAAGCATCTGCGTCCGTTTTTGGTGATGGACATCGATCCCAGGTCCGGCTACGGGAGGGACCTTGGGGCCAGGTTTGCCGCTGTCAGCGGATACCTGAAGTTCTCGAGCAAGACCGGGTATTTCCTGAAGACGCGGCAGGACGGAACATCCTATTTTGATGTGGAATACATGAAGAGCTTTATCGGGGAGACCGGCGATACCCCGGTGATACTGTTTGGCTTTACCTATATCCTGTTTTCCAATGTGCTGAAGGAGATCGGCGACAAAAAGATCGACATAAAGCTTCCCGAAGGGAGCAAAGTTCTGCATATAGGCGGATGGAAGAAACTGGAAAGTGAAAAGGTCAGCAGGGAAGAGTTCAATGACCGGATCTCGGAATGCTTCGGAATCCGGCCAGAGGATGTCATAGATGTCTATGGTTTTACGGAGCAGATGGGACTGAACTATCCGGACTGTGAGGACGGCTGGAAGAGGACGTCCGTTTTTTCGGAAGTCATTGCAAGGGACCCGGTGACGCATGATGTGCTGCCGTATGGAAAAGAGGGCGTACTGGAATTTGTCACCCCGATACCGCACTCCTACCCGGGCAATGCCGTCCTGACGGATGACCTCGGCATTGTGATGGCACCTTCGGAGTGCGGCGGCAAATACGGAACCCGGTTCCGGGTTACGGGGCGGATGAAAAAGGCCGAGGTACGCGGCTGCGGGGATATCCTTTCGCAGAAACTGACATTCCAGCACAGCCGTCACGGGGAAGGAGGGGGCAGCAGTGAGTTTGACGTGATCATGTCCTGTGCCGAGACCACATCTGCCGACCCGGTGGGAAAACTGAAGGAGATCTGCAGTTCCCTGAGAAAGGAGCAGGAATGGCTGGAGAGGCAGCCGATTGAGGCGCTGATCGGTCTTATCGCGTCCGTATCCTCAAAATGGATTACCGATCCCGGGCTCCGGCATCTGAAGGATAAGGGTCTTGTATTCCTTTCGTCATGGCTTGATGAAAAGAACTTAAGGTCGCTTTCCTTGATCGGACTAAAAGGCAACATCAGCTATATGGATGAGTTCTGCCCCTGCCCGGATTCGGACAGGCATTATATGAAGGCCGGCGCCAGAGGACTGGTCTGCCACTGGCTGGCCGGAAATGTCCAGATCCTGGGGATGTTTGCGCTCGTCCAGTCCATCCTTACCAAAAACGTTAATCTGCTGCGGGTGTCGTCCAAGGACGACGGCGTATTCCGCAGCCTCCTGGACACATTTAAGGATGGTGAATATAAAACGGACAGCGGATATGTGATCAGGGGCAGCGACCTGCTTAGGACGGTAGCCCTGGTGTCGTATCCCCACGATAATGAAACACTGGGACAGTATATGTCCGCCCAGGCGGACGTCCGTATCGCCTGGGGAGGCAGGGAGGCTGTGCAGACAGTCTCCGGCTATCCGTCCAGGATCGGTGCGGAGACGGTTATCTTCGGGCCAAAGCTATCCTTCGCAGCCATAGCCAGGGAATCCCTTGGCTCTGAGAAGGAAGCAAAATCCCTGGCCAGGAGGCTGGCTGTCGATGTATCCGTCTTTGACCAGACCGGGTGCGCATCCCCGCATAACCTCTATATTGAGGATGGGGGCAGTGTGACGGCGGACCGGTTTATCGAGCTGCTGGCAGCTGAGATGGATAAAGCGGAGGAAAGGATCCCCAAGCCGGATGTATTGCCGGAACAGATCTCCCAGATCCATTCGATTAGGGGGGTGTATGACTTTAAGGGAAGAGTGGTGGGGAGCGGTTCCCTTTCCTGGACGCTGCTGGTCGATGACGGAACGGCAGATGAACTGTGCCCTCCGGTGTACTCGAGGGTGCTCTTTATCCATAAGGTGGACTCCATCTTTGACTGCCTGGAAAATGTTTCCGGGGATATCCAGACGATTGGGCTTGCCGCACCGCCGGATAAGGGGACGGCGTTTGCCGTGGAAGCGGTCAGGAGGGGAGCGGCAAGGCTGCCGCAGATCGGCAGGATGCTAAACTTTGAGATGCCATGGGACGGACTCTTCCTGTTTGACCGTCTTGTCCGATGGAATACACTGGGCGGACCATTAAGGTGAGGATGTGGTGATCATGGAGAAAGTGGTTCTCCGCAACGGCGTTGAGATGCCGGCGGTTATTATGGGGACATCTGTTGATGACCGGAAGGGATCAAGGAAGAAACTGATCAGGAACATGTCGGAGGCGGTATGCTTTGCCGTCCAGCACGGGCTTGTCGGGTTTGACACATCCAGGGATTATTCCAACGAGGACATACTCGGGAAGGTCTTTTCCGGCCTGATCCGCTCCGGGGATATAAAACGGGAGGATGTTTTCATTACGACAAAAGTCGGAAACGGCCAGCAGCGCAAGAAAAACATGGCTGAACAGATCGATATCTCGCTCAGGTCGCTGAAGCTGGATTATATTGACCTGTGGCTGCTGCACTGGCCGCTTCCTGACTATTATCTTGAGAACTGGAGCCAGGTCTGTGAGATATACAGGACAGGGAAGGTGAGGGCAATCGGGATCGCGAACTGCCGGGAGAGGCATATCGAGGCGCTGGAAAAGAGCTGTCCGGAATGCCTTCCGCATGTGGTCCAGATTGAATACCACCCGTTCCGGACAGTCCCTGCGATGCGGGAACTGTGCCGGGAAAAACAGATCCGGATCGAGGCGTACTCGGCAAACTGCGTCATGCTCCCATTCGTCAGGGAGAATGAGGTTTTGGGAAGGCTGGCTGAAAAATACGGGAAGACCATAACCCAGATCATGATGCGCTGGCATGTCCAGCAGGGAACCGTGCCCATCTTCAGTTCCCTGAACCGGGACCATATCCTTGAGAATATTGATATCTTTGATTTCGAGATTGAGGATGAAGACATGGAAGAGATATTCCGGCTCAACTGCGATTATAAATTCCATCCGGAGTCATTAAACTGTCCGGGATACTAAGGGAAGGCTGATTATGAAACAAAAACTGAAATGGCTGTTAATCTTGATTCTTGTTATTGAGATTATTCTATTTTTTGTATATAAACCATTTTTTTTATTTGTGGCGATTCTTTTTGCCATTTTTCTCCTGGCCGGAATGCTACTCCTTGTTCTTAACGCATTGTATAAAAGAACGAACCATTGGAAGAACCAGTTTATATTTGAAAAGAATTTTATTTCCAACCTTGGTTACCGTGACAACCTGAGCAGGAACCTGGATGTTGTCAACCTGGGAAGTAATCCTGCATTGTTCGGGTTGTTTTATGAGAAAGTACGCGGACAGAACTGGGCAACTGGATCGCAGGGTCTGGAGATGGATTTCGAGATCCTAAAGTATTTCCACAGTTATGTCAGGGATGGCGGGATCGTCCTCCTGCCGATCATGCCGTTTACTGCCATTTCGCAGTATATCAAAACAAAAAAAGGGTACTGGAATGATTCCTATTATATCAAATTTGCAAAAATATTGGACGCTAGCCAGGTAAGGAATATGCCGGGTGGAATTAATCTGCGTAGAATGTCAAAATATCCTTTAGTATATAACCCAAAACTCTTGCGCTATATTTTGGTGGATGTACCCAGGGACTGCAGGCTGGAGATAACGGAGCAGACGATGTCCGCTGTCGAGCTTGAACAGGATGCAGGCATGTGGATCAATGGCTGGAAAAAGGAATTTGATGCGGTAAGTATAAAAGATTTTACACACGACCAGAAGTATCTGCCTTACAGGAAGGAAGCTGTGGATATCGTCAGAAGTATGATCGAGTATTGTGAATCAAGGAACCTTAAGCCGGTACTCATTACGATACCGATGTCCAGATACCTGGCCGATAAATTTGATGCGGATTTCCGCAGAAGCATGATCGATGATTTTGTGAAGGAACTTGGTATTGGAGGTGTGGAATTCCTCGATTATATGTTTGATCCAGGATTTGATGATCCGGCATTGTATAACGGATCCTTTTTCCTGAATCTGAAAGGAAGAAAGCTTTTCAGCAGCCAGGTGATGAAGGACCTGCAGCTGCAGTGACGGATTAATGACTTGAAGGAGCGGCTGGACGGAATGGTTTCTGATTTTGAGAAGCATAAATTTACAAACAGTAAAGTCTCAATCATTGGTTCGGGATTTGTGGGGGCAACAATCGCATATGCCCTGACCATCCGGAATCTTTCGAGGGAGATCGTTCTGATAGATGAACAGAATGAAAAAGCTGCAGGCGAGGCCATGGACATCCAACATGGAATACCATATATCGGAGTGAGCAATATCCATGAAGGGGGCTGGTCTGACTGCGGGCATAGTGGACTGATTATCATATGTGCGGGAAGAGGGCGGAGACCCGGGGAGTCAAGACGCGATCTCGCGGGTGAAAATATACAGATCCTGCGGAATATCGTGGAGTGCATAGGTCCCTATTATAATGGGTGTCCAGTGATGATGGTGTCAAATCCGAATGACATCCTTACCTTTGAAGCTGACCGGCTCCTTGGTACAGACAACGGCGTGGTATTTGGAACAGGCTGTATTCTTGACAGTTCAAGGCTTGTCAGTCTAGTGGCAGGAAGGCTTGGCATAGACACGGATGCAGTCCGGGGATTCGTCGCAGGAGAACATGGGGACGCACAGTTCCCAATATGGAGCAGACTGTCTGTTGCCGGGGTCCCCCTGGCTGAATACTGCCGGAATGTAGGAATCAGCTGGTCAGATGCGGACAGTGCCCAGGTAGCGGAACAGGTTCTGGGGATGGGGGCCGATATCATAAAGAAAAAAGGCAGGACCCATTATGGGATTGCGACATGCGTCTGTTTTTTGGCAGATATCATTATCAATAAGCGGCAGAACATAGCCTCAGTTTCCTCACCTTTTCAGGGGGAATACGGAATAAAAGGTGTTTCTTTAAGTGTTCCGTCGATAATTGGGGCGAACGGTGTTGAAAGACGGCTGGAGGAAACCTTGAGTAATAATGAGTTAATGAAGTTGAAACAGTCCGCGGCTCTCTTATGAAGGTTGGTGATGGACATTGACGACTACGATACGAAGAACCTCTTTTTGGCCATAACTGTTATCCTCCTTTGTGTTATTTTTGTTTGACCAATAAGATAATCACAGAAAGTTAGCAGTTATGGCTGAAAAGATCACTAACAGATGAAACACCACAAAACGGAGAAGCTCTATTAAAAAATGAGGGGATTGTCAAAGAAACACCAGGAAACAGCTTTTGTGCATCCCCCAAGAACAGAGAAGAGCTTCTATGAAAGTTGGTGAAACACCGGGAAATGGAGAAGAATCACCAAGTTTTGGAGAAGAACCTAAAGTATGAAAGGGGGCGGAAGGATTTGTGAAACAGAAATGGAAAGAATGGCTTCCAGAAATTCTGGCGGTTGCTATTTTTATGCTTGTGGAAATCATCGATTTCACGGGTGTTGTCCCTTTTCAGCGCAGAGATAAATTTGAGCTGATCAGCAATAGCGCCATGTTTGCGGTTGCCTTGTATATATTCTTCCGGTCTGAATTCTCCCTTCGGTCAGATGACGAATGTGAGCTGAAAAGCATTTGTAGTAATATTCTTGTGTCTGCAATAGCATTTCCCATGAATATCGGTGTGTTTCAGCATACGATCAGACGGGAGCAGTTCTTTGCGGATATCTGGGGTGTGCATCTCTGTTGGCTCCTTTGGATGGCAGTACAGATATTATTTTTGACAAAACTTGGACAGGCGCTGTTGACAGCGGCCCAGGGGTTTCTTGACTGGATAAAGGAAATTATTGGACACGCAGGAGCAGTGCTTACTCATGTTTTTGAAGCATTTGAAAAGCTTGAGAGACAAAAGCTTCTGGTATTGTCTTTTGGCAGTTTGAGTTGGATTGTATATTTGGGTGTCAGGATTCATATCGTTGGAACGACGGCCGCCCTATCGGATTCAGATTTCTGGTGGGAAAGCATATGGGTTTGGGCCATTTCTCTTGCCATCTGTTTTCTTGTGCAGATCTTCCCGGAAATTCTTCGTAAGGCCATTGATGTGCTGCAAAAAGGAAACAGCGGCAGAGTGACAGCTGCTGCGATACTTTTTGTACTGGTCACCGTAATGGCCGTATATCCGCCGTTTTTTAAGACGATGTTGTTTCTTGTCATAAGCCTGTTTATACCGGGGGTTTTGTTGTGGAATTTTGTAAAGAAAATATCTCAGATAGAGATATCTGCGGGAGACGGCGATCATGAAGTGTCGGAGCGTAGGATTGGAATCAACCTGCGGGATCTAAGGGCTGTTATGTTCGCTTTCATTTTTCTGCCAATGACGTTGCTTGTTCTTATAACAGCGTACCTTCCCGATGGCAGAAATATCATTGTGAACAAGTCCCTTACGGATGCTGCCACATGGATAGAGTTTATAAATGCGGTGGCGGAAGTCTCTAAGACGATACTTGATTTATAATATGATGACAGGATAAGGTTGGTGGATAGTGTGGATGATGTAATAGCGGTTATCAGATTCTGCTGTGTGATTGGTACAGTCGCCATATGTCTTGGACTGATTATCTCCAGGATTCTCAGGTGGCTTGCGCCTGCTGATAAGAGGGAAGGAAGGCTTAATATCGCGGCGTGGATCGCAGGGGCCGTGTTGGCGGGCGAGGGTACGTTATTTTATGTGTGGAAGGTATCGGGAGATGACAAGATAGCACATGTAAAAGCTATTTATTTTAATGCAATTCAGACATTGATTATTTCCCTTTTTGCAACGGTCACAGTCGCGTCCATAGTCGAACTCTTGCTTCTTATTGGTAAGGTAATGCTTTTGGGATGGAAGCTTATTATCCATGCCAAAGATCAGAAGGAGGGATTAAAAAAAGAAGCGGATGACTATAAAGATGCACTAAACAATCCTGCCGTTATGTTTACGGTAGCGTGGGGGATATTAGCGCTATTTCTTATGCTTCCATTCTTTACAGGGGAGCAGGGGTCAGGGCTGATAGATACTTGGGTGAAAGGAACCAACAGCATTGCCGTCTGGTTTGATATGGATGCGAAACCCAGTGACCAGGGGACGCTGGGTAATGTAGGGTCATATATATTATTATATATTATCGTTATAGGCGTAGGAGTAGCGGTAATTAAGATATTTTACTCGCTTATCAAGCATCTATTTAAAAAAGAAAATAACAGTTTCATTGATGAATATTCCAACCCCATGGCACTAATGGCAGTTGGGGTGGCTTTACTGTGGTCATTAAGACTTAAAGTATTTCAGATGACAAGCCGCAGGAAGTTGATTTTCGAGTTATTCAAATGTTTTGCAGCTGTAATTATCGTATTTACGATTGCGATCCTGACATTGGAAATCATCCGACTGCTAATGGATATGCGTGAGAAGATCATTCGTCAGGAAGCAAGATACCTGTTTATTTTTCTGGTGGGTCAATGTACCATGATGCTGATGGATATTCTGATATTGGTTTGCGGTGCATTGGATAATTCCGTTAACAGTTTGCCATTTCATAAAATGTTTGAACTTGAAGATAAAATGCGGGCAAAAATGAAGAAGATTATAGATGATGAGGCGGATGACAGAACGGATTCCATGGCTGAAACCAGTGACCGGCATAGGACGTTTCTGGTGTTTTCAGGGAGAACGACGAAGAAGTGAGGAGAAGATATATGGACAATAAGGACATCATTCCGGGCTTGAAAGCTGGGAACAGGGAACAGACATACCTCCTGCGTATCGGCGTTATATTTCTGGCAGTTGTGTCCTTTTTCACAACCGCGAATGGTATGCGGGAATACATTTTTCATAATAAAGCGATCGCATATGCTGCATCCGCCGCAATTCAGGGGATCCTGCTTGCGCTGAGTATGAATCTTCCATCGTATCTGCGTGCTATCTGCAGGGAACCTTTGCAGGGGCAGGATAAAGGCTTTTATTGGTTGAGAAAAGTCGGACGATTTCTGGTGAAAACGCTTTTTTGCCTGATCGTTCTCTTGTTGACAGGTGTCGTTATCTTTTGTTCTTCATGGTTCAGTTATGTTTATATTGCGGAGACTATCCATCAGGATTCCTGGGGATCGGACAGTGAGTTGCTGGTTCAGCAGACTTATCGCGCGGAGCTTTATGATGCGCAGGACTATGCGCATAGGTACCGCAATTACCTGGAAGGGGATATCGGCGAGAAGATCCTGCAGCTTGAGGGACAGGCCATGGCGCTGTCTGATTTCGTGGCGGACATGGATATGGATTGGGAGACGGAGCGGCAGAACTATGCGCCGGATGATGGGTCTACTGTAGCCAGTTATATGGCCGAGGTGATCAATGCAATGGAAGAGGCCATGGAGAGCGGCTCGTCACAGGAGGCAAGGGATATCGCTGTTACGGCGATTTCAGATGCGAAGGAGAATATTGAAATTCGAATGGCTGATATCCAGCAGAATATTAATTCGCTTGTCGGGGATATCACCACTTATAATGAGCAGGTCACCAATCTGAGAAACCAGATTGCCCGCCTGCCGGAGGGCGTTGATCCTGCACCTTATGTGGATTCGCTCAATACTTCTCTGAGTCTTGTGAACACGGCGGTCCAACGGCAGGCAACCCTCCAGACGGAGTATATGGATCTGGAACGGGCGCTGGAACGGTTGCCGCTCTATGAGAGCCGCTTGGGTTTGTCCAGTTCTACCAGTTCGCTTTCTATAAGAAGCTTGCTTCTGGAGCTTCAAACAGAATTTTTTCAGTCAGAACCGGATCAAACTCATATGCTGGAACTTGCAACGGAGATTTTTGAGAATCTTCAGATCGCATCACGTTCGTCCGGTGCGGAAAGCGGCAGCGTCTCTGTGGGAGAAGACGAGACGCTTCTCTATATGAATCTGCTGACGCAGATGAACAATCTCATCCGGAACCTGACGGATTATTCTGAATTGGCGGATATTGAAACATCCTTGAATGCTCTGGTCGAAGAACTGCGCACGGAGACCTTTGCAGGAAGGGGAGCATTGTCAGCATCAACTTCGGAGGGGGCGGAAGGGATAACGTCTTCGGCAGGGACAGATGGGACAGAAGGGAAGCAGGCTGTATCTGAGACAGATGTCCCAGAAGAAACTTCGCCGATATCCGAGACTGATGCCGCGGAAGAATCCTTGTCTATATCCGAGACAGAGGCTGCGGAAGAGACGTTGCCTCCTGGAGAGGAAGAAGAGTCGGAAGGAGAGGACGGCGTTCCGACTGAATCGAGTTCTGCTTCGGGATCGGAGACGTCGGTAGGGGAAAATCCATCAGAAGAATCAGATTCCGCCGCACAGGATAGTGCATGGAAAGCAGGGTGGAGTAATAGGCTGGCCGCGTTAAAGGCCCAGATTAGTGCGCTCCCGGTTTTTATTGATGATATGGATACAGATGGGGAAACTGTAACGATCTTATCGAAGTCCCAAATAGAATTCTTACGCAGCTATGACCGGGAGGAATCAAGCCGCATATTGGACGATATGATTCGCAGGTATATCTCCGAACATAACGCGATTTACCAGGGAATCATTTATCTTCAGAGCCCATACCGGTCACTTGCGCTATTTGCACTGGTGCTTGCATTTTCATTTGACATTTCAGGCTTTATATTCGGTTTCGTGGCGCAGGGGGAAACGCGGAATGGCGATGCCGGGCCGGTAAATCAGACAGAAGCGGACGATTCGGCGAAGCAAGGAGATGGCGGAGAGGCTGCATATGTATCGATTCAAAGAGACGGCATTCAGGCGGAGTGGAGCGTTCTTGAGATGTTAACGCCTTATCTGGTGTTGACCGGAGATTATGAGAAGCAGGATGGTATCTATTTCTATGAAGCGTTCCGGAATGGAGAACAGTACCGTTGGGAAGTGCATGATACGCAGCCGTATTCGCAGGGGATTTATATCCAGAAAGGGACGCAGGGGCAACGGATCCAGTCAGAAGGACAGGAACTGCTTTTTGAATCGCAGGCAGGCGGTCCCAGGGATGGTATTTACATGAACTGCCGGCTGGTGTTCGATGAAGGAAGTCTTATCCTGATACAAAAGGGACAGAAGACGTTTCTGGCTGGTATTGACGAATATGTTCCCGTACATATCTATATACCGGATAAGGGAGAACATAGAACGATCCCTGCCCTTCAGCTTACGGAAGAAAACATTGAGCCGGGGGAAACTGTTGTGGCGCTGAATTCAAAGGGTACCAGAATAGCTGCAATTTATATGAATTTGTTTGTACATGAATCTTCGGATAGCCGATAGACAACTATTCTAAGTCCGCTAATAAATCACCAGGAAATGCAGAAGAATCACCATAAGACAGAAGGAAGGAGATCCCAATGAACCCCTCTCCGCTACGATACCCCGGCGGTAAGTACAAGCTTTATGGATATGTAGCAGAACTGATAAAAGGAAATGGCTGCAATACTTACATAGAGCCGTTCTGCGGCGGGGCGGCGGTTGCTTTGGAACTGCTGTTTGATGGCATAGTGAAAGATATTGTTATTAATGATTATGACTATACCATATTCTGTTTTTGGGACAGCGTTATTCATCGCACGAAGGACTTCGTGCAGATGATTTCAGACATAGAGGTTACCATGGATGAGTGGGAACGGCAGAAAGCGATCAGGGACAACTTGAATGAATATTTGCCTTTAGAGATTGGTTTTTCTACATTTTTCCTTAATCGTACAAACAGATCGGGGATTATTGACAAGGCCGGGCCGATCGGGGGAGCAGGTCAGGCCGGGGATTATCCGATGGATTGCCGTTTTAATAAAATGCGGCTTATTTCCCGGATTGAGAAGATCGCGGAGTACAGAGACCATATAAGCCTTTATAATTTGGAAGCGCTTGATTTTATTGAAGAGGTAATTCTGAGAAAAAAGAATGCCTTTATTTTTTTTGATCCTCCGTATTACGGAAAGGGTCCGGGGCTGTACACGAACTTTTATTCCCATGGCGACCATGCGAATCTGGCCAATATGATAACGCGCCGCCTGAAGAACCGGAAGTGGATTGTTACATACGATAATGCAAACGCGATCAAAGCGATGTATGCGAAATCGCCGAGCCTTGAATTTAAACTGCAGTATTCGCTGCAGGAGAAACGTTCCGGGAGCGAAGTGATGTTTTTCGCCAGAAATGTGCAGAGGCCTGCGAATGAAAGTGATCTTATCAATATACTTGTGAGGTGAGGGGAAAAAGATGCGCGGGACAATACAACAGATAAAGGTCGGTGAACTGCTCAATTATTATGAGAATCCCCGCCACGCCATTGGCAGCGATGAGGAGGATACGCTAAAGAAACTGTTTGCCGCCGTTGGGAACCAGTACATGCTCAATCTGGCAGAAGATATACAGAAAAACGGACTGCTCGGCAATCAGCAGATCGTGGCGGTGTATTCTGAAGACAGGCAGAAGTATGTAGTATATGAAGGCAACCGGAGAATAGCGGCCATCAAAATGTTATTGGATCCCGATTCATTTGGCTTCCTTGACAGGGCGACGATCGACAGAGCAAGAAGGATCGCTCAGGAAGGAGGAATCCCGGAAACGGTCAACTGCTATATCACGGATGAGCAGGAGGCTTTTTTGATCATGGAGAGAGTGCACTCCGGGGAAGATAAAGGAAGGGGCACGAAGCAGTGGACACCGCGCGAAAAGGAGGCTTTCATAGTCCGCCAGGGCAATAAGAAAAGTCTTTCTTATCTGGTGAGCTTCCATATCAAGAGGTATTTTGACGGGTTTGATATTACGCTGGTCTTGCCATTCACAACGATCCAGCGGATATTTAACAACCGCGAAGTAAAGAACATGATCGGTCTGGATGTCTCCGATGAGTCGACATTTACGAGAGAAAAAATGCAATTAGTCATAGATGCTTCCCGATGGATCGCCTCAGAGGCAACTGCTTCCGGTATTGCGGTGACCCGGCTTTTTAATAAGGCGCGGGTGATCGAAGATACGTTATTGCCGTGGATCCGGGATTATATGCAGAACTGTGCGGGTAAGGCCGGTAAGAAAGATGATGCGGAAACGGAGCAGGATGAAACAACAGGAACAGCGGAAGCAGGCGACGCGGGGAATACTGATGAGGGGGCCTCGGCGGCTGCTGATTCCGGAGCGAACGGTGAGACGAATGCATCAGATCAGAATGACCATGGCGCTGCAGGAAGCGGAGCTACCGGCGGATCAGGAAGCGGGTCTGCCGGCGGTACAGGAGGCGCGGCTGCCGGCACCGGTTCCGGGGGAAACAGAAACCTGCCGTATTTCTTCCAGGGGCTTCAATATGGCGCGCTGAACCCGAATGATGCAGATACCCATGGCGTAACGGCAGTATGCAGGGAGCTCCAGCTGTTCTCTGACAGAAAGCTGGTTGCGGCATGTCCGATCGCGGCCGCGTCTCTTGTACGTGCCATCATTGAGCAAGCGATCAAGTTCTATTCCAAAAAGCATTGTATCCAGGGGCAGGATAAACTGATATGGGAGGATATCAAGAATATAACCAAACTAAATAGGATTATTGATAAATACAAGCAGAATCTCCATAATTACATTACCGATATCAATATGAGGCAATATTTCATGGCGTTATTTGGTAATTATGAAGATAACATCGATCCGCTGAACTGGGTAATACACAGGCCTGCGGAGTTCCAATTGGATGCCGTCACATTAATTGAATTGCCAAAGAGGGGGCTGCTGGCTTTGATCAATTTCCTCATTGCGTGAGTCGGCGCAGTATTATGTTTCATCCGTAACAGGCAAGATTGTGGGCATAGATTTTAGAATTAAGCCAGTTATGATACTGAGGATTTTTAGAGCTGATACTAGTGGTAATAAAGTATGAATCGCTCAGGGAACCATTCAATAATGAACAAGCAAAGAGATAACGGCCAGTTCGAGCAGTACAAGCGGGTTGTGAAATTCTTTGGCTCAGCCGCCGCTGTGGCACTGGAGCTGGCTATTTTTTATTATGTATGGATCAATTACTATAACGTAAATCAGTCGATCTTCTGGAGACGGGGCAACTGGCTGACAGCCGGGGAGTATCTCGTACTTCTTCTGTTCTTTCATCAGATGTACGGCGGGTTGAAAGTGGGGATCTACCGTTATTGGACCCTGGTTTATTCCCACATGATATCACTGGTCTTGGTCAACGCCTTCTTTTATGTCCAGGTCGTTCTGTTTGATAAGAGGATCCATAACCCCGCAGCCCTGGTCGTCATGACGGCAGCGGAGTTTTTTCTTGTCATGGTCTGGGCGTTTGCTTTTAAGAAGGTGTACCGGTTCCTTTTCCCGCGGAAGAGACTGCTCCTTGTATATGGAGACCGTCCCATGTCTAACCTGATGAACCGGATCGGAACAAGGGAGGATAAGTATGAGATCACGGAAATGATATCCGTGGAAAAGGGTGTACCGCAGATCATAGAACGTGCGGCGCTGTATGACGGAATCATTATCGGGGATATTCCATCCCATTTCAGGAACCGGTTGGAAAAGCTGTGTTTCGCGGAAAATATCCGCAGCTACACGGTTCCGAAGATCAGCGATATCCTGCTACGCAGTTCTACAGAGCTGGATATATTTGATTCTCCACTGTATCTGTCCAGGAATAATGACGGTCTGGCATGGGATCAGTTGTTTTTTAAGCGCCTGGAAGACATCGTTATCACGGCGCTGCTCCTTGTCATTACAAGCCCTCTGTTCCTGCTGATCGGGCTTGCGGTCAAATGTACGGACGGTGGACCGGTTTTCTATACCCAGAGCCGTCTGACCAGGGGTGGGAAGGTCTTTCATATTTATAAATTTCGAACTATGGTAGTAGATGCGGAGAAGCTGACCGGGCCGGTCAAGGCGGGGGAAAGGGATCCCAGGATCCTGTCGGTGGGACGCCTTCTGCGCGCCACCCGTCTGGACGAACTGCCACAGCTGCTGAACATCCTGAAGGGCGACATGAGTCTGGTCGGGCCCAGGCCGGAGAGGCCTGAGCTGGCCCGAATCATTACGAAAAATATCCCGGAGTTTGAGTACCGGCTGAAGGTGAAAGCCGGGTTGACCGGATATGCGCAGGTTCATGGAAGGTACTGCACGACCAGCTATGACAAGCTGAAGCTGGACTTGATCTATATCCGTAATTATTCGTTTTTCCTGGACCTGAAACTGATCTTCATGACGCCGAAGATCCTGTTCATGAAGGAATCGACCGACGGCTTTGAAGAGGGGGCCTGGGAAGACCCGGCATTAAAGGAATAGGGGATGGGTGCTGTGGGGAAAGTGCTGACGGTAGTCATACCGATGTACAATGTTGAACAATATATTGAGAAATGCCTGGATTCCTTTGTTGTTCCGGAAGTCATGGATTTTCTGGAGGTCCTTGTCATCAATGACGGGACTCCGGACGGCTCCCGCGAAAAGGCAGCTGTTTATGAAAGGAATTACCCACAGGTGTTCCGGATCGTGGACAAGGAAAATGGCGGACACGGTTCCGTCATCAACCGGGGAATCGAAGAGGCTTCCGGCGCCTACTTTAAGGTGGTGGATGGGGACGACTGGGTAGATCCGGAGGGACTGGCCCATCTGATCGGTTACTTAAAGGAAAGTACCGCGGACATGGTCCTGACCAATTATTACTGGGTGGACGATGCAACGGGACACCGGTCGGAGGAGATTGAAGAGGTATGTCCGGGAATCACTTACGGGGCTGTCTATCCATTTGAAGAGATTGCTGGCAGAATTTTTATGAAGATGCACGCGTTGACGTTCCGGACAGACATCCTGAAGCAGCAGACGGAACGGCTGGATGAGCATTGTTTTTATGTCGATGCGGAATATACGCTGTTTCCCCTGCCTTATGTAAAGACGGTGGCGGCTCTGCCGGATTTTGTTTACCAGTATCGGATCGGCGCGCCGGGGCAGAGTATGAATCCGGAGAATATGAGGAAACGCTGCCGGCAGCATGAAAAGGTACTGTTCCGGCTGCTGAGGTTTTACCGCGGGATAGAGGGGCAGGCTTGTGAGGCGGCTGTCCGTGATACGATCGGACGGATGGTGGCCAGCCAGTATAAGATCTATCTGAGTTTCCCGAAGAGCCATAAAAGGGATATGCTGCTTCTTGAGAAGAAACTGAGGCAGGAATATCCGGAGATATATCAGGCGGTCCGCAGGCCGTCTGTTTTACTGTTGAGACGTAGCCATTATTTCCTGTACCCGGTTGCTTCCGTGGCGCTGCGCGTGAGCCTGCGAAGGAGGTAAAAGGGCAGGCTGGGTTTATGCCGGTACCTGCGGTGAAATGGTCTGTGTGATGGAAGCGGAAAGGGGCGGACTGAAGGATGGCAGTCGATAACCGTATATCAGGGCCCGACCAGCTTTATTCCGTACTGATGGCGGTATATGTGAAAGAACGGCCGGAATATTTCAGACTTGCAATACAGAGCATGCTGGATCAGACCGTTGCGCCGAGAGACTTTGTGATCGTCTGCGACGGACCGCTGACGAGAGAGCTGGATGATGTCATTGCAGAGTTTGCGGACACATACCCAGAAATGTTTCGGGTCATACGTATGGATCAGAACCGGGGGTTGGGGAATGCGCTGAATGCAGGCCTGGAATCCTGCAGGTACGACCTGGTAGCCAGAATGGACAGCGATGACATCTCTCTTCCATACCGGTGCGAATGTCAGCTGGAAATGTTCCGGAAGGATCCGCAGCTGGCGTTGTGCAGCGGCGATATCGCAGAATTTGCTTCCGATCCTGATGACATCGAGGGGATCCGGCATGTGCCGAAGACCCATGGGGAGATCCTTAAGTACGCCAGGAGACGGAACCCGGTCAACCACATGGCCGTGATGTACAGGAGATCTGCAGTGAAGGACGCGGGGGGATATATCGAGGTAAAGCTGGCAGAGGATTACTACCTGTGGGTCCGTATGCTGCAGAAGGGGTACCGCGCGGCCAACGCGGACAGGGTTCTGGTGAAGGCAAGGGCCGGGGATGGTCTGTATGCGCGCCGGGGAGGACTGGGATATGTCAGGAGCGTATGCCGGCTGCAGGGACTGTTCCTTGAAACGCGTTTCATCACATACCCGGAGTATGTCCGGAACTGCGTGGAACGTGTCCTGGGCGGTCTGCTGCCATCCTGGATCAGGAAGTGGCTTTACCGGAAGTACCTCAGGAGGAAAGCAGATTTATGAGCAAAGTTATATCATTTATCATACCGGCCTATAACTCCCAGGACTGCCTGGAGAAGTGCCTGGATTCCTTTCTGGTAGGCGAAAAACCGCTGCCAGAGACGGAAGTGATTGTCATAAATGACGGTTCCACCGACGGGACGGAAGCTGTGGCCCAAAGATACGCGGGCCGGTTCCCGGACGTTTACCGGGTCATCAGCAAGGAGAACGGGGGACACGGGTCGGCGATCAACACAGGAAGCCGGATGGCGGAAGGGACCTATTTCAAGGTCATCGATGCGGACGACTGGGTCGTCAGTGAGAACCTGCCGGTATTCGTAGACAGCTTGCGGACCTGCAGCGCAGATGTAGTCCTTACTCCATTCCATCAGGTCGATATCCGGACAGGGGAACGGAGCGCCTGGAGGATGTACTGTAAGGAGTATGGGCGCAGTGTCACGATGGAAGATGTGGTGGAGAACTGGAAGGACTATGACCGGTGCGCGTTTTTCCACGGGATCACATACCGGACGGAATTCTATAACCGGAACCGGCATGAGCTCCCGGAAAAGATCTCCTATGAGGATCAGGAATACGCCACGATTCCCTGCTGCCTGGCAGGATCGGTATGCCCGCTGGATATTTACCTGTACCAGTACTCGGTAGGGAACAGCGGGCAGAGTGTGGCATTGCAGAACCGCCTGTCCCGGCAGACCCATGAGAGGCGGGTCACGGTGAACATCCTGCGGTACATCAGGGGTCACGAGGATCTGAGCAGCGCCGCGGGGGAGTACCTCAGGAAGAGGGCGGAGGCCCAGATCGTGAGCCACTATGCGCTCATCTTTCTGATCGAGCCGGACAGGCGGAAGGGCCGTGAGACCGCCGCGCGCTACCGTGGGATGATCCGGAGGATGGATCCGGAACTGTGCGGACGGACGGAGCGGAAGTACAGGGCTTTCCTGCTGATGAACCGGCTCCATGTGCCGTACCGGTTCTTCCAGGCCCTGCTGCATACCAGGATCTACAGTATCGTCAGGAAGAACCACCGCATTGAGGTAGAAGAAACCACTCCACAACATCTTTAACAGCATGGCCGGACCTGTGGAAAAGGGAAAGACAGGCTGTGACTTATTTAAATAATAGGAGTATTGAAAGAAAGTATGTTAAAACTGAAGGCCCGGATCGAAGTATTCAGGCGCTACCTGCCGCTGTTTGAGCAACTGGTTATCAAGGACATCAAACTGAAATACCGGAGGAGCTTTTTAGGCTATCTCTGGAGCATCCTGAACCCGCTCATGATCATGGGGATCATGGTGCTGGTGTTCTCCAACATGTTCCGGTTCTCAATCGAGAACTACCCGGTCTATCTGATCATCGGGCAGACGATCTTCAATTTTGTGTCCGAATCCACCAACCAGGCCATGTGGTCGATTACGGGGAATGCGGCGCTGATGAAGAAGATCTATGTACCGAAATATATCTTTACCCTGTCGCGGGTTACCAGTTCCTGCGTCAACATGCTGTTCGCCCTGGGGGCCATGGTCATCGTGTTCCTGTTCTGTCATGCCCGGTTCACCTGGTACATGCTCTTCATCCCGATGATCCTGCTGCAGGTATACTTTTTCGCATTGGGACTGGGATTATTCCTGGCAAGCGGGACAGTGTTTTTCCGGGATATCCAGTACATTTACAGCGCCTTCCTGACGGCGTGGATGTATGCGACCCCCATCTTTTATCCGATCGACCAGCTGCCGGTCCGGCTTCAGTGGATTATTAAGCACTTTAACCCGCTGTATGCCTATGTGACGCAGTTCCGTAGGATCGTGCTGGAGGGGATGTTCCCGGACCCGAGGCTGATCCTCTACGGGTTTGTGACGGCCGGCGCCATGCTTTTGGTGGGGAGTGTTACATTCCTTAAGACACAGGACCAGTTTATCCTGTACATCTAGGAGGTGGGAGGCGGTCATGGATGACAGAATTGCAGTACGTGTCGACCACGCGGTGGTACGCTTCAACATGGCGTCGGAGCGGATCGACAACCTGAAGGAATACTTTGTGAAGCTGCTGCGCAGGGAACTGATGTTTAAGGAGTTCCTGGCGCTTAAGGATGTCAGCCTGGAAGTGAGGAAGGGCGAGGCGTGGGGGGTCATCGGAACCAACGGCTCGGGGAAGTCGACGCTCCTGAAACTGATCTGCGGGATCCTGAAGCCCTACAGGGGGAGTGTGCGGATCAGCGGTTCCATCGCGCCGCTGATCGAACTGGGTGCCGGATTCGACGGGGACCTGACGGCGAGGGAGAACATCTATCTGAACGGGGCAGTTCTGGGATATAACAGGCCGTTCATGAAGGAACATTTCGAGGAGATCGTCGATTTCGCGGAACTGTGGGATTTCCTTGACATGCCGATCAAGAATTACTCATCCGGGATGGCGGCGCGGCTGGGGTTCGCGATCGCGACGGTGGTGCGTCCGGACATCCTGATCTGTGACGAGGTGCTGGCGGTGGGTGACTACGCATTCCAGCAGAAATGCGAGGGAAGGATGCGCGAGATGCGGGACAGGGGGACGACTCTCCTGTATGTCTCCCATTCCATCGGGTCCGTCCGGAGCGTCTGCGACCACGCGCTCTGGCTGGACAGGGGGATTGTCCGGATGGCCGGGGATGTGGGCGAAGTGGGGGATGCGTATGTGGATGAACTGCTGGTGCGTGGATAAAACCACCAGTTTATGTTTATAAGGAAGAAACAAAAAGGGTGAGGTAATTGATGGCCTTTCGGTCACAGGAATATAGAAAAGACAGGAGGATTTGACCATGGAATATAAAATTCAGTCGCTGGTTTTTCCAACTGAGACAAAACATCAGCAGTGCAGGGAACTCTTCTTTCACGGAAGCAGCGGATATATGGATCGCCAAAATAAATGTCTGATACTGACTCAGGGGCAGAATGTGGACTTTACTACATATCTGAATGCCTGCTCTTATGAAAAATGGCTTACCTATACCAGGGCGGAGGGGGCCGTGCTTTATCTGGATGTCCAGGGGGACTTTCGGATTTGCTATCTGGGATATTCCAAGGATGTAGTCATGATTGAACGATCGGAATTTGCGTCAGAGGAATATCACCTGGATAAGAGAGGGGAAATCCGCTTTGCATTTCCGGAGCGCAGGAGCCGCATGTTAGGGTTTGAACTGTACCCCTTGGGCCCATGCACGATTTACGGCGGGTATTATACACTCTCCTGTGAGGAGCAGGATTTACGGGATGTGACGCTTTGTATTGCGACGACGACCTGTCGGAAAGAAGCCTACATCAAGAAGAATATCCGTCTGCTGAAATCGGAGATTCTTTCTCAGGGGGAGGACGTCGGGAGGAATCTATACATCCATGTTGTAGACAATGGACAGACGCTGACAGAGGAAGACATTTATGGGGAGCACATATTCCTGCACCCCAACCATAATACAGGCGGCTCAGGGGGATTCGCGAGAGGAATGGTGGAGTCCATGGCCCAGACGCCAAAAGCGACCCATGTCCTCTTAATGGACGACGACGTGCTGGTATTGCCAGAGAGCATTATCCGGACATACCACCTGCTTCGCATGATGAGGCCAGAATACCAGAAGCATTTCATCAGCGGAGCAATGCTGTTCTATGAGGAGCCAAACAGGCAGCATGAAGATATCGGGACAGTGACGGAGGACTGCTTCTTCGTTTCGCTAAAGCCCCGTTTTGATCATAGCCAGCTGAATAACAACCTGGATAATGAAGGGGAATTTATCCGCCAAAAGAATGAGTACGCGGGCTGGTGGTATTGCTGTATCCCCGTTCCGGTGATTGAAGAGAATGGGCTGCCGCTTCCCCTGTTCATCCGTTGTGACGATATCGAATATTCCTTAAGGTGCCAGGCAAAGATCATTACGATGAACGCGATCTGCGTGTGGCACATGGGGTTTGTGACGAAATATAATGCGGCGTTTGACAAATACCAACAGTGCAGAAACCTGCTGGTTGCCAAGGCAAGTTCGGATATCATGAAGAATGTTGGGGTGTTCGAATTTGTAAAGCGTTCCTACCGGGCGGAGATGCTGAAATTTAATTATAATGCGGCGGAACTGGTCGTCAGGGCATTTGAGGATTTTCTGAGGGGCCCGGGGTTTTTGGAGACAGACAACGGAGAACAGATCGTGAAGGAGAATTCCGCCCTGAATGATCAGATGAGCCCGCTGAACGATATGGAGGAGGCGGATATCCTGGATGTATATTCGTGCTACTATGATCCACCCAGGAGAAAGTTGGAAACCCTTTTGTACCGGATCACCTATAATGGACATCGATTCTGGCCCAGGGCATTAAGCAGGAAAAAGTATGCCTATATCGCGTTTGACCATACGTACCAGCCGTCGAAGATGGCGATGCATGATCGGCTGATAGCGGTAAATCCCTACAATCGGACTGGGGTGATCCGAAGAATAGATAAAAAGCGTTATAAGGAGTTAATGGCGCGCTGGAGGAAGGCGGAAGCGTGCTACGGGAAGAACCATAGGCGGGTTGAGGAAAGTTACAGGAAAGCCAAAGGTTTCCTTACCTCGGAGGAATTCTGGAGAAAATACCTGGGACTAGGAAACCTTCATCCATAAAGCAGTTGTACTGGAGGCATTATGTTGGATCTCAAAGATAGCGAGACGAAAAGCAGGATACCGATTAAGGGACACATAATGATTCTTACATTGATCATAATAGTTCAAATTTGTTTCTTTGTATCAGCCGGTATATCGAAAAAAGGTTTCTTTGTAGATGAATTATGGACGTTTGGATTGTCAAACAGTTACTATCATCCCCATATATATTCGGGTAATGAATTTACCAGCGATCAGTATCTATCCCCGGAATATTTCCGTGATTACCTGGAAGTGACTGGCGACGACGCTTTTTCCTATGGTTCCGTTATGTACAATCAGGAGCAGGATATCCATCCTCCCCTGTTTTATATTGTGCTCCATACAGTCTGTTCCATTTTCAAAAATCAGTTCAGCAAATGGTTTGGGATCATCCCCAATCTGTTTTATTATACGGTTGCGGCGTTGGCGTTATACAGGCTTTCGCAGAAACTGCTAAAAAACGACTATGCTGCATTGGCCCCAGTGATAATCTGGGGTTTCAGTACGCAGACAGTCAGTTATGCGATCCTGATCAGGATGTATATGATGTTCGCAATGTTCGCGGTCCTTGACTGTCTGAACCACAGCGATTATCTTCTGGAGGGGAAGGCCTGGACAAAGCGGCGGTGGGCAGGCCTCTATTTGATTACAGTCGGCGGCTGCCTGACGCAGTATTACTACTATATCTTCGCATTCTTTTTATCGGCGGTTACTTCCCTGGTGATGTGGAGCAAAAAACAGTGGAAGCTGTTCCTTTGTTATGCAGGAGTCATGTTTTCCGGGATCCTTACGGCGTGGGTCATATTTCCCGGAATCATCAGGACATTTCTATATGATAAGGGGAAGGATTCCGTTGAGGGGCTGTTTGCGAAAACAAATTACGCGGAGCCGTTAAAAGGGTATCTGCTCAACCTGCAGGATAAAATGTTTTATGGCCTGAACAGGTATTTAGTACTGATCGCTCTGGTATGTGTGATTTTGTGTCTGGTTTTATACATCCCGTGGGAAAGGGTCAATATGCTTTTCTGGGCAGTGGCTGCGGCAGTGCTTTTTTATATGCTCACAGTAATAAAGATTGCCCCGTGGATAACAGACCGGTACTATTTTGCGGTTACCCCGTGCATCTGGCTGCTGCTGGTGTATTTTGTCTGTCAGGCAATGAGGGGATCCGTTTTCAGGGTAACGGCTGGTTTGATACTGGTCCTGGGGATATCGTTGTTTTCTGATGTGCAGGGTTACCGGGATGGAAAGATCATGTATCAGTTCCCGCGTCAGGAAGAAGTTATGGACAAATTAAAGGAATATGAAGGGATGTCCTGTATTTTTGTAATCAATGGCCGGGAATATACTGCTACCGCCCACGCTTTGGAGCTGCAAAATTTTTCAGAGATCAAACTGATAGACCTGGCGAGGAAGCCATTGATGGACTGGGATATCCATCATGAGACGCCGTTTTTGGTGGCATATGTGGACGACTGGATTGATCAGAACGAAATTATAAACCAGATATCCCAGAAAACAGGATATATGGATTGTGCATTGCTGGGAAGGGGAAGCGGTATCTGGTGGGAAGACGCCGAGGAGCTGTATATTTATGTTTTTCACTAAATGCAGAGGAGAAAGAGGATGAAGGTATCAGTTGTCATTCCGGTTTACTATAATCAGGATAACCTTAAACCGTTATATCAGGACATACAGGAAAAACTGTTCTCCCATACGGAGTATGAGTGGGAGGTTGTCATGGTAAACGACGGTTCCAAAGACGGGAGCTATTCTGTGATGCGGGAGATAGCCGGGTCAGACAACAGGATCAGGATATTCAGCCTTTCCCGCAATTTCGGTTCCCATGCCGCGATTCTCTGCGGCCTGTCAAAGGCGACAGGGGACTGCTGTATCATAAAGGCGGCCGACCTTCAGGAGCCTACGGAAATGATCCTGGAAATGCTTGATTCCTGGAAGCAGGGCAACAACGTGGTTCTGGCGGTCCGTTCCGGCCGGGAGGAAAGTTTTGCACAGAAATTCTTCTCCAACAGCTATTACCAGATGGTCAGGTGGTTCGCCCTTCCCGGTATGCCCAAGGGGGGCTTTGATGTCTACCTGATAGACCGGAAAGTCGTAAATGTGCTGCTGGCGCTGGATGAGAAGAACAGTGCGCTGACCGGACAGATCCTGTGGAGCGGCTTCCGGACCGGTATTGTCTATTATAAGAGGCTTAAGAGGGAGATCGGAAAAAGCCGGTGGACGCTGCGGAAGAAAATAAGGCTTGTGACGGACACGATGTTTTCCTTCTCATCCGTTCCGATCGCGGTGGTGTCGGGGATCGGCGTGGTGTCAATCCTGGGCGCTTTTCTGTGGGCGGTATTTGTCCTGATCGCAAAGCTGCAGGGGAATATCCCGGTTTCCGGCTGGACGAGCCTGTTCATATTCGACCTGTTCAGTTTCGGGATCATCATGCTGACACTGGGGATCCTGGGGGGATACCTGTGGAGGACATTCGATGCGTCCAGACACCGCCCTGCCTATATCGTTGAGGATGAGGGGCCGCAGCAGCCGGAGATGCGAAAAGAGGAATAGAGGGACCGGAGTGGGAGCTGTGGAACCCGACAGAAAGGAGATGGGACGGAATTATGAAAATCATGCCAAACCGCATGGACCGGGGATTTGAGCTTTATCAGGATGAATTTGAGAAGAAGGCGCTGAAGGTGCTGCGATCCGGCTGGTACGTGCTTGGGAAAGAGGTATCGTCTTTTGAGGAGGAGTTTGCCGCGTACACAGGTGCAAAATACTGCGTCGGGCTTGCCAGCGGACTGGACGCGCTGTGGATCGCAGTGAAAATCCTGGGGATCGGGCCGGGGGACGAGGTTATCGTCCAGGGGAACACCTATATAGCGAGCGTGATGGGGATCACCATCAACGGAGCGGCGCCGGTATTTGTTGAACCGGATGAGTTTTATAATATTGATGCATCCAGAATTGAAGAAAAGATAACGCCGCGGACCAAAGCCATCATGGTTGTGCATTTATACGGCCAGTCCTCCAATATGGTCCCAATCGCAGCCCTTGCAGAGAAGCATGGGCTTTTTTTGATTGAGGACTGTGCACAGTCCCACGGCGCGGATTTTCATGGGAAAATGACAGGCACGTTCGGGGATATCGGCTGCTTTTCATTTTATCCTTCCAAGAACCTGGGCGCCTTCGGGGACGCGGGGGCCATAGTGACGGATAACAAGCAGATCGCCGATGATATCCGGGTGTTCCGGAACTATGGAAGTGAGAAAAGGTATTATAACAGGGTGGTCGGGGCGAATTCGAGGCTGGATGAGCTGCAGGCCGGCCTGCTCCGTGTCCGCCTCCGCCATCTGGATGAACTGAACAGGGAAAAGGAACGGCTGTGCAGAAAATATCTGGAGCACCTGGACAGGAACAGGTTTATTCTTCCACAGATTCGGGATGGCGCGACATCCGTATGGCACCAGTTTGTGATACGCAGCAGCCGCAGGGATGAACTGATCGAATACCTTAACGCACATGGCATCGGGACGATCATCCACTATCCGATCCCGCCGCATCTGTCAGAGGCGTACCGGTACCTGGGGATGAAGGAAGGCTCCCTCCCGGTGACGGAACGGTATGCAAGGGAGGTGCTTTCGATCCCGCTCTATAACGGGATGACGGAAGAGGAGCAGGATTATGTGATTGAACACATGAACCGATTTTGAGGAGGAAAGGCTTATGCATAACATGAACCAGGTCAAAATGCTGGATTTTCCCCAGCGGGGGGATGAAAGGGGACATCTTGTTATCATAGAGGGAAACCAGGATATACCCTTCGAGATCAAGAGGGCGTTTTACATTTTCGGGTCGGATCATGACGTGGTAAGGGGACAGCATGCAAACCGCCGCACCCAGTTCGTCCTGATCAATGTGGCGGGGACAAGCAAGGTGAAGGTGAAGGACGGGGAGGGGAACGAGGCGATCTTCTGCCTGAACCGGCCGCATACGGGGATCTATCTGCCAACGATGGTATGGAAGGACATGTATGACTTTTCGGAGGACAGCGTGCTGCTGGTACTTGCAAGCGAGCATTACGACCCGACGGAGTATATCAGGGATTACCAGCAGTTCGTGGAGGAGATCGATGAGGACTGAGCGGGACAGGGATAAGGTGAGGAAGACCGTATTCCAGTTCATTAAATTTGGGATTGTGGGCGTGTCAAACACGCTTATCAATTATGCGGTTTATTTCGTACTGGTTTCTCTCGGGGTGCATTATCTGGCAGGCAATGCAGTGGGTTTCTTTGTCAGCGTGGCAAATGCGTTCTATTGGAACAACCGGGTCGTTTTCCGCAGGCAGGAGGGAAGGGGAAGGAACCTGCTGCATGCGTTTGTGAAGAGCCTTGTTTCCTATTCGTTCAGCAGCCTGTTCCTAACCTCCGTGCTTCTGTACCTGTGGGTGGATTGTCTGCAGATATCGCCGTATCTTGCTGCGATCATCAATCTGGCCATAACGGTGCCGCTTAATTTCGTTCTGAATAAGTTCTGGGCATTTAAGTAGCGGGCGCGGGGAAGAAGATCTGTTTTGACGTCAGGGAGGATGAAGCAAATGAGGCTGAGGTTACTGGAGAACAAAGATATCGGGTATATTCTGGAATGGATGCATGATCCGGCTGTTAACAGGTTCTTTCAGACGGATTTTTCGACTTACACGGAAGAAAAAGTAAGGGAGTTTGTAGCCGGTTCATTTTCAGATACAGCGAGGCATTATGCCTGTGTTGATGATACCGATGAATATCTTGGTACAGTCAGTCTGAAGAATATCAATTATGCGGCAGGTAACGCGGAATATGCTGTCAGTTTCAGGAAGAATGCCCACGGAACGGGAGCTTCCTTTTTTGCGACGAAGGAGATCCTGAGGATCGCTTTTGAAGAACTGGGGCTGAACAGGGTATATTTGAACGTGATCGGAAGCAATCAGAGAGCGATGGCCTTTTATAAGAAAGCGGGATTTATATATGAAGGGACATTTCGCAGACATATCCTGGTAAATGAGGTGTTGGAAGATCTGAACTGGTATGGAATCCTAAAGGACGAATATGAAGATAAGGGATAAATCGCAGATGTAATGACCTATTTTTGAGGGAGGAAAATATAGAGGTATGCCAAAAGAAAATGTGCTGTCTAAGGGCAGCATTTCAGGACGTTTCGCCTGGGTGGATTGCTGTAAGGCGATGGCAATTATTGCGGTGCTGGTAGATCATACAAATGGAATTCTCTATACCAGCCGGTATGTAGGCAGGGCATCCTATTATTCTGTAGGGTTATTTGTGCTTCTTTCCGGGATGACGCACGCAGCTTTAAAACCTGAAAAACTGACATTTCAGAGCCGGTTGAAAAAGGTTGGCTTACTCTTTGGACAGTATGCTGCTGCCTGTTTTCTGATTGTAATGATATATCAGAAATTCTTTGACTTTAATACATATATTACGGCGTTACTTAGTTTTAATTTGCAAGGCCCCTTTTACTTTTTTGTATTTTTCTTTCAATTACTTTTAATTGCGCCTGTATTGGCGACATGGTGCAGGTACTGCGATGCAGGAAAATGGAGATATTTATTCCATGTGTTGACAGTACTTTTTTTATTCTGTTTTTCTTCGGTCAGTATCCGGTACACATATATACTTCCGGTTCATGGAGGAGGAAAGTACCTTTTTGGCGGAACGTATATTGTGCTGTTTTACATTGGAATCGTATTGGGGCAATGCGGGTTATTATCTAAGCGTCAGGATCACTGCATTTGTGCCTTCGCCGGTTCATTACTCGCCTGGGTAGTTTGTGTTCTCTCGATAGATGCGGGGGCAATGATCGATCGGCTGTTTGAGCCATACTTGGGGGATGGGTTCAATCCTCCGGGTATACAGTACATTATTTTTACCATTATATCTTTCATGATGTTCCGTTCCCTGTTTTTATTTCTCGAATATCATAAGGACTTAAAAATATGCAGCGGAGCGGTTAAGCTTTTCTCCCTGATAGGCCGCAATTCTCTTTATGTATTTATGTACCATTTGACAGTCAGGGATTGGATGACGAATTTGATAACACCCGATACCACGAGTGTCTGGGTTTATCGGATATTGATATTTATGCCGATGCTGCTAATACCAGTATTGGTTCCTTCGGGGCTTGGGTTAATCAAATCCAATATCAGAGCTGTGTGTGGAGACGTTACCTCGGGCACTATTAGAAGCAGGTCGAATGACGGTTGAAAAACGGGTTAGTATGTAGAAAACTTTTTTAGAAGAGGTTAAAGTGAAGCGGATCATAGATTTAAAAATACAAAACAAAGAGATGCTTTTTGAAAACCTGTATCTTACAGCTCTGGCATTATATCTGCTGAAGGTTTTCTTTGATACCACGCTGTTTTCAATACCATGGCCGCTGCATTATGATAGTATCCTGCGGTTAATTATCCTGGCGGTGGTGCTGTTCCGGGAGGGATACCGGACAGAAGGGCGGGACATCCTGTGGGTTTTCTGCATCGCTGTTGGAGGGGTCTTCGCATTTTCCTGGATCCATACTGGATATGCGTTCTTGCTGGACATCCCGCTTCTGATGCTTGGGGCGTTTGATGTCCCGTATAAAAGGATTTTGAAGGTTTATATTGGCTGCGGACTGTTGGTACTGGCTACGGCGGTGATTGGCTCCTGTACCGGATGCATCGAGGATCTGATCTATTTTGATTCCAGTGATAAAATAAATTTCAAGCATTCGTTTGGAATCGTATATTCGACGGATTTTGCTGCCCATGTGGTGTATTTATTATTTGCTGTATGGGTGGTTTACGACAGGCTTCCTCTAAGTCTTTATATGGTCATAACGGCGGCTCTTGCAGGGGCAGTTTATTTTTATTCCGGTGCGAAATGCAGCACGATCGTAATCCTGCTGTTCATGGCCGGTATGGTGTATGAGAAGCTTCTGTGTTTTTTGGAAAGAAAGAACAGATTCGGCAGGATCACGGCTTTTTTGGATAGCCTGTTTTATGCGGTACTTCCGTGCTGTGCGGCCGTCATGATCGCCCTGATGTTCCGGTTTGATCAGGAGAATTCGGCAATGCAGAAAGTGAATTCTTTGCTTTCGGGACGGTTGCGGCTTGCCCATGACGCGTTGGGGAAATACGGGATCAGCAAGTGGGGAACAGCCTTTGACATGATTGGCAATGGCGGAAATACGGTGACGCATCAGGGGTATAATTTTGTAGACAGTTCTTACTGCATGGTCCTAATCCGGTATGGTTTGATGGTATTTCTTACCGTCTGCGGGTTGTACGTTATGTTCGTCTGGAGATCCGGGAAGAGCAACCGGAGACGGCTGCTGGTCATTCTTTCGTTGGTGGCGGTTCATAATGCGGTTGAGCATCATATTCTTGAGCTGGCCTATGATATATTTATTATTCTGCCTTTCGCCCGTCTGGATGGGGCAGAACAGCAGGAAATCCAGGAGAAGTCCTTTGCGGGTGAAGCCCGGCGGACTGCGGTATTGGCCGGGGGTGCGGTACTCGGAGCAGGGGCAGCTTTCTGGGCGGTGGCATATGGGAAAACGCTGGTCACCCTGCTCCGGCTAAATGAGCCGGACCGACACCGGTATTTTGTCATGGCAGTGTCCGGACTTGCGATAATCGTTTTTCTATTCGCTAAAGAAGCAGCCGGTGTGTTAACGGGGACGTTAAAAAGAGCGGAATTCAGAAAGAAGGATTTTGTTATACTGTTCGGGGCCCCTTTACTCCTGCTGGCTGTCTGGGGGGCTTCAAACAGGATAATCCGTATCAAGATGCCCATATATGAGGAAAGTATACGGAAGGGAGTGGAGACAGTTTCGGCAATAAATACTGGCATGGGAGATTCCGTAAAGATATATGCTGATGATCTTCCTGCGTTATACAGGAAAAACGGGACAGAGATATCATGGAATATCTTATCAGGAGAGGGACTGGTTTCGAAAGAAAACGTTGTTTTATTGACAGGGAAAGATAAGGAACTGAGAAGGCTGATGGAAAAAGGCTTTTTGTTTGGAGAGTTGTCGGAACAGGAAGGCATTTACACAAACGATAAAGAGGCGGCGCAGATCTTGGAAAACTCCGGAATCGTGATGCACGAATTTTACAGTGCGAAAAAGGATGTCGACATGGCGCTGATGGCGGATGCGAATGGGCTGGTGCGGACGGATGCAGGCGGGATTCTGGTTGAAGGGGAGAACCGGTCCCTGATACACGGCCCCTGGTTGACGTTGTACCGGGGACGATATCGGGTGGAATATCATTTAAAATTAAAAGGGACGTCTATAGGCGACGGTTCATGCGCAACGGTTCGCTTATCATCTGACTCCGGGAAGAAGATCATTCAAGCCAAAGATTTGTTGAAAACGGATTTTGACGAAAATGGCGAATGTGTCTGTGTCATGGAGGCGGATATATGGGATGTGGAAGGCGTGGAATTCCTGTTGTTTGCCCACGGAGATACGGTTATCGAGGTTGAACGTATCGAATATGAAAAGGTGGGAAAAATTGGCTGAACATATGGAAGATCACGTACATCAGAAGTGAAAGAATAAAATGACTGTGTATTTTGCGAATGTTATTCTGATCGTTCTTGAAATATGGATATGCAAGAGTCTGGGCGGACCGCAGAGAAAGATTGAAAACGCCTTTTTGTTTATTACGTTTGCCCAGCTTTCCTGTCTGGTCTGTCTGCGTGCGGATACCGTAGGCGTGGATACGCAAAGCAATCTGGAGTTTTTGTATAGGCTCTGCTCGGGTGAGAAGCTTGAATTTATGGAGTTCGGTTCCCGGATGATTTTCAAGGCCGCAGCGTTTCTGGGAGAAAATGAAACGGTCTGTCTGACGCTTTTTGCTCTGCCGGCGGTTGCGCTATACTTCCGTTTTATACGGAAGAATTCTTCCGATGTCTATCTTTCGGTATTGATCTTTGCCATGTTTATGTTCTGGTTCCTGCTGTTTAATATCATGAGGCAGACGCTGGCGATGGCGATTGCCCTGCAGGCGCTCGATCCGGCGATGCGAAAGAAACGGTTGGAGGCGGTTCTGATCGTATTCCTGGCCAGTCTTGTCCATACTTCGGCGTGGCCGTTTTTGATTGTGGTGTTTTTGATATCCTTCCGCGTAAAGATCGATATGTATTATCTGCTTGCATTATCGATGATCTGCGTATGTGTTTTGGTGTCAGCTCCGTATGTGATTCAGTTCGCGGCTGTACTGATGGGATATACCGCATATATCGGAACCTCATTCACGGGTGCGGGCACCTTGTTTCATCCGCTGTTATATTATTTGATCCTGTGTTGTGTCATAATCCTTCTGGATCAAAAGCATATCAAGGAGTATGACAGAATGATGATCTATATGCTGAGCATCGGCGTGCTTTTGTATGCGGTATCGATAAGGGTACAGATCGTAAACCGGGTTACGTATTATTTTACTTCCGCGGTGCTGGTGCTGTTCCCGAATCTGATCTCTTATCTGACGAAAACGGAGACGAAGCGGACTGTGAAATTTTGCTGCTATTCGTTTGTGACATTGTACGGGATCATTCTTATTATGCGGAATGCGCAGGGAATTCTCCCGTATCGTTTTTTCTGGCAGTAAAGGAGCAGTAGAGCATCTTTTCATTTATAGCAAGATAACGTATAATATTATCAGTGGACTATTGTATTTTGCAAAGGAGAAATATTATGCGGATAAATGAGAGTGTGATAAAGAACATGGCAAAGATGGCGTCTGTGACAAAATACGCCAGCTCAGCAGATTTTCAGGGATTTGTCAAGACCGTAGCGCCATGGACCGGTGTGTTAGAGAAAGAATATAAACCCTGGCTGAATAATTTGACTGGGATAATGAGCATAAGCAATACTATAGGTAATGGGGAGTTGCAAAGACTTGCGCAGTTGGAGATACAGACAGCGAAGAAATTGAGCACACAGCTCCCCGTTAGCACTGTGATTACTGAAGCGTCTGTCCACATTGCCGAGCTAAACGGACTGGTGTCCCATATAAATAAAGAGTTTCATGTGGCTGATTCACCGGTTTCTTTGATTCTGAAAAATTATCAAAGCGTTGCAGAGCGCCAGTATCAAGAGATACTGCGCCCTGAGGCGAATGTTGCAGCACGTCTGGCAATGCTGGATGCGATTTCTGGTTTTGTTGACAGGCAGGTATCTTGGGTTTCTGATTATGCGGAAAGAATGCCGGAGACTCAGATGCCCGATAAAGAGAACATTGAGGAAGAGGATACATATGAGAAGGAGATGGCGGAGGAATCCGTTGTCACAAGGATACCTCAGCATATAGGCTATGCGAATAGGCGTAATAGTGAGATAACGCCGGGCGAAGCGTTGGAAAAATCTCAGCTAAACAGGATTCTGGAGATGGGGAAGCGAATTGTAGAATTGGTTGCCCAGATAAATGAAATCTGTTGCGGGTGCGCGAAAGACCTTATGTTTAAGCCTACGTCGAAGTCTATGATGATGGGAATGAGAATTGGGACGTCTGTCTGCGACGGGCAGGAGGCATTTTCGATCATTATAGATAATCTTTATTTTCTGTTTTATGAAAATCTTGAGAGAATAAAAGCCGTGGTTACAGATGATGAGGTGCGGAAAAATTCTCTCTATTCCTGCATTTTTGCCATAAAGGATTTCAGAACATACTACCGTCATGATTTTGAGCATGGAAAACAAAATAATATAAAAAAGAAGAGCGAGGATATCCGAGCCTGTTTTATGAAATACTGCGGTAAAATGCCTGTTAAATCCAAGGATTATTTGAAACTTCAGTATAATCTTTATAATGATATTTTATCAATGGAGGAAGGGCTTATCGAGATAATGGAAGAAGCTTGAAAAAAACCGGGCGGATGAGAGACATATTGCATATAGGGAGAACTGCTCAAATGAATGCAATGGAACATAAGAAAGTGTAGAGAGGCACTGTTATAGTACCAGAAAGAAAAAGCCTGTCAGATCACGCACTGAGCATATCAATGGAGCAGGTGTAATATATTTTGAGAAAAATTGGGTACAACTAATAGACCTTGCCGTTGGTATGGTGTATAATGGTATTGCTTATGGAGTTAAGCGGCTTTTTCAAAGATATCCCTTTTAGGCGGATTATACTTGGTAAATAATGCGCTTCTATTTTCGTCCTTTAGCAGTCTTCCGACATTTCCTATATATTGAATACGGAGTTTGTGTCTGCGAACAAAATGTCTGTTTTGTAACAGGAGGACGAGAAAACTATGGTGTGGAAGAAGAGACAGTTGTCTATCGGTATGGAATCCTATTACAAAGAAGATTTTCGAGCTGAGTGCGAAAATGAATATTTTATAAAATAGCAGATAAGCAAGAGTTAGGAGAATGATGATGGAATACCAGGTATATGAAAAGGAATGCAATCAAATCAGAGAGATCAACGAAGGCCTTCTTGAACTATTTGAAAAGGACATGGTTGCCCAGGGACTATCAGAGAGGACCATCCGCAGGCACATATCCAATGCGGATTCCTATATCAATGATTTTCTGCTATACTACGATATTCATCCAATGGAGGACGGCTTGCATATGGTCAGCGGATATCTGGGCGACTTTTTTATCCGTAAGGATCTTTCGTCAACTCCCGATACGATCAAAACGGCTGCAGCCAGTATCAAAAAGTTTTATCAATGTATGCTTGAGCATGGAAAGATAAAGAAGGAAGATTACGATTATCTGCGTTGGGAGATACATGATGAAATGGAATTGTGGCAGGAGGAATGTGCTGCGTTCAATGCCTATGAGGGAGAATAGGTATCTGAATTTTCTACGAGATTTCTCACTCAATGAAAAAGCAGAGCGAGTGATACCATAAAATGTCAAGAAGATTCCGATCAGAAGGCCAGTGCGCAGGGGGAACAGATCGAGGCAAAGGAGGCATTGGAACTATACAAGAGCAGGGATACGTCGGAAAAGCTGTTTTCCGGTGATAAAAGCTATCTAGGGAATAAAAGCCTGTGGTAGCAGCGACACAGAAAACAATCCTGGGTGCATTCAGGATGGATGCGAGAACAGTGAAGAACCGGGCCAATGAACTTAGCGAATTACTGGCAGGAAACGCTCTGAGAAAGCTATTTGAGTGAGAAAAAGCAGGAAGTTCAGAAGCTATTTTTTTTGAACACATATTGACATTTATGCCTTTAGTTTATATAATAACAAGCATAAAAGACGATATAAGGCAGATGAAATATTGTGGAAATAATTGAAAAAATAATTAAAATGGCGAAAGAAAATAATGGTGTGGTTACTACAGCGATGATTGTTGCGGCAGGTTTTTCACGTGGGAATATTAAATATTTGGTTGACAAAGGAAAACTGGAGAAATCTTCCAGAGGAGTATATATTTTACCGGGAGTCTGGGACGATGAAATATTCAATTTGCAGAATCGTTTTAAAAAAGGCATATATTCTCATGAAACCGCGCTGTTTTTGTGGGATTTGACAGATAGAACACCAAATAAGTACCATATGACATTTCCATTGAATTACAATTTGAAAAATCCCAAGGAAGAGGATATTCAATGCGCACAGTGCAAAAAAGAGTTATACAGTTTGGGATTAACAGAGGTGATCACACCAGGAAGACATATCGTAAAAGCTTATAGTGCGGAGCGTACACTTTGCGATATTTTAATACCCCGTAGTCATGTGGACATTCAGATGGCAGCTGAGGCGTTTAAGCGTTATGCTGTCAGAGTGGATAGAAACATTCCGCTATTGTCAGAGTACGCAAAAATACTAAAAGTTGAAGCTAAGATCAGAGCGTATCTGGAGGTATTGCTATGAAAAATGTAATGCAGTTAAAAATGGTAATTTTGCTGGATAGTTAAAATCGCTTGATTATGTTAGTTCTGTACACAATGGGCAATGAAGCTGTCCAACCGGAACAGGAGAAAACAGTTGTCGCGCCTGATTGTCACGTTGCGTAAGAATTACAAGATCTGGCTGGGCAATGGAAGACTGCCGGCTTGGGGATCTTTTTGATGAGGATGGAAAATGAAAATAAGAGATTGACTTATCTATCCGCAGCGCATATAATAAGAGTGTGGGTGTATCTCAGCCCTAAATGAGAAAATATTACGTGGGCTTCTCTTGGCCCAAATCAAGACAGTTACAAGTGAGTGTTTCGCCACTCCAAACGCGGATGCAGCAGCGGAGGCAAGATCATCTTACCTCCGCTGTTTCACAGGGAGACAGAAATGGATAACATCAAACTCTATGAGATCTCTCCGGCCTATATTGATTATCTTGTCCCTTATGTTTCCCATCTTTTCCAGAATAAACAGGCCGGGCAGCAGAATGAACGAAAATACATAGGTGTTGTATTGTCTGTTAATGACATGGACTATTTTGCACCCCTGTCTTCCTTTAAGGAGAAGCATCGGAGGATGCAGACGGGACTCGATTTCATTAAGATTAGAAATTATGCGGTTATCAACCTTAACAACATGTTTCCCGTTCCTGAGGGACAGTATAGTTACGTAGATATTTCCCAGGAAAGAAATCCTCATTATAAGTCTCTGTTGCTGGCAGAATACCGATATATCAAGTCCATCCAGGAGCGGATCAGGAAGAATGCTGCGACGCTCTATCACTTGAAAATCAGTGGACCGGAATCTGCTCTGACAAGAAGGTGTAATGATTTTGCAAAGCTGGAGACGTTATGCTTGAAGTATCACCGATAGTGTACTGCACATCTAAAAAAGCGATAACTTAGTATGTTATGTGGGTACGGACAGCAGTGCAGATGTACATTTTGCGGACAGGGAAGTTAGACTGTCGGATTTTGATGATGAATGGAAAGTGTAGAGAGGTACTGTTATAGTACCAGAAAGAAAAAAGCCTGTCAGATCACACACTGAGCATGTGATCCAACAGGCCTTTGATGAGGATGGAATATGTGTTCATCCCCCTTGACGTTTACCGCAAAAAGCTTCATAATAAAGCTATAGAAACGGAACTGGAGGCATGGCTGGGCTTCCTGGCGTTCGACGATCTGGAACGGATCTGGGAGATCAGCCGGTATGACACTGTATTCGGGGAGATGTACCACGAACTTTCGGAATTTCGGAGGAAGCCAGGGGAGGTGCTGGGGATGTTTTCGGAGGCATTGATACAGTTAGACCAGAATGATGCGAAATACTACGCAGAGACGTTAAGGAAGAAGACGGAAGCGTTGGAGGCGATGCTTCAGTCGAAGGATGCTGAGATTGCCGGACTGCGCAGGAGCAAGGATGACGAGATCGCCGAGTTGCAGAAGAGAATTAAACAGTTGGAGAGCAGGCGGTAACGGCCTGCAAAGAAATCCTTTACAATGTAAACCTACGAGGAGGGCTCACAATGGTTGTATCAACAGGTAATGATGATTTTCTTACATTTCAACGCCAAACCCTCGACAAGTCGCCGCAGGATGTTCGGGCGTACTGGACGCCGGAGCGAAAGAAGACGGCGATTCCTGCAAGCAGAGCCGGTACGGGAGTGAATCTGCCGGATGGATCTGATGCGCCACTACAGGATGGCGCCAACGCCGCGCCTGCGTCCGATCCCAGGCAGGCAGATCTGAGCCAAATGCCATTTATCACGGGAGGTAAGCTGTTCTTCACCCTGGACGGCGTGGACTACGTTGCAAGCGGGAATATCTTTATGAAAAACAACTTGCTTCTGACAGCAGCGCATTGCGTTCAGGATGACACTACAGGTCACCTCGCTGAAAACTTCGTATTCGAGCGGTGCTACACGGGAGAGTTGTCCACGGAGGATTTCACGTTCAGAACTGTCGCGCTCAAAGAGAACTGGTACACCGAAAAGGACAACAGATGGGACTACGCCATCGCGATTTTGAACCGTGCTTCCACGGTTGAAAAGCCGCTGCAATATCGGATCGAGAACCTTCTCGGCAGAACGGTGACGGCATTGGGCTACCCCACGGATATTTTCGACGGTGCTCAGATGATGTACATAACCGGCACGGTCAGCGAGCGGGCAGATTCGTGGATGATCCGCGGCGGCAAGCTGGCGAACGGTGCTTCCGGCGGCGCGTGGGTACTGGAAGATGGCGAAACGGTGGTCGGGCTCAATTCCTTCGGCGGAACGACTGCCAAAGGCGGGGCCTACATGGGTTCGCCCAAATTCGATGCGGAATTCGACAAACTATATAATTACGTTCTGACACTCATATAGGGGGACGCAGATGAATAACAACCCAAACGGCGGGCGGTTTATGCCGATGCAACTGGGCAGCATTGGCAATTCGCCCTATGACATCCGTGAATATTGGACGCCCGAACGGAAGAAGGCGGCGACTCCGGTTATAGGCGGCGCGCCTATTTCACAGGGAATGCCCGGTGCGGACAATGCACCGCCGCCTCCGCCGCCAACCGATCCGGCACAGGCGAATCTCGCCGAAATGCCGTTCACCACAGGCGGGAAGCTGTTCTATTCCATGAACGGCAAGGACTTCGTCGCGAGCGGCAACATTTTTATGAAGAACAATATGCTTCTGACGGCAGCTCACTGCATCCAGGATAAGGATTCCGGCAGTATCGGCGAGAATTATGTTTTTGAACTTGACTATACAGGGGAGCTTTCGTCCGAGGATTTTACATTCAAAACCATAGCTTTACGCGAAAACTGGTATCAGACCAAGAATGAGAAATACGATTACGCCATCGCGATTCTGGACAAGCCGTCCAAAATCGCAACGCCCCTTCGCTACACCACCGACACCCAGATTCGGGACAAGCAGATCACCTCGATGGGTTATCCGACCGCATATTTTGACGGTGCGCAGATGATGTTTGTTAAGGGCCTTGTGGTACCGATTTACGGGCATTGGGCGATGTTCGGAAGTAAGATGGGAGCGGGTGCATCAGGCGGCGCGTGGGTACTCGACGACAACGTGACGGCTGTTGGACTGAACGCCTACGTTTCCGTATCCGGAAAGGAAATCCTATATTCCGGCTCACCGCTGTTTGATGCAGAGTTTGACAGTCTGTATCAGTATGCGCTCACACTGATGTGACAGGAGGCAGAAAATGAATACATTACGATACTTGAAACTCCAAAACGACGGAGCGTTTGTTGCCCAGATCGTTATTGAATACCGCGAGCGCCATACCGATGGGCAGGGGAACGTCAGCTTTGCCGGAGAATGGAAAAGCTGGTACACGCCCGGGTACCGGGACATTTTACAGTATGCCGAGCGCTCGGTAGATCTGGCGAAGGATTCCAACATTCCGAATGGCTCGCAGGTGCGTCTTCACGTTTATGTTGCGGCAGGATACAGCAATCCGTCCGTCCAGCAGTACATCTACGATGAGAACAGCGGCGCGCAGGCGGTATATGAGATCAGCGGCACGACTCTGAATAACTATTTGAAGCTTGTTTCTTACGGTTAAAGTATTAGGCGCCTGTTGGATTGCGATTTGAACATTGTGATCCAACAGGCTTTTCTTTTTATCCCCTTGCGGTTTCGCGGCATTTCCGATATACTGAAAATAGAGTTTGTGTGGGCGTATGAGAGGTCTGGTCATGTCTGGACGAAAAGGGGGACAAACTATGGTGAAGGTGAAGAGACCGCTGCCTATCGGGACGGAGTTTTTTGATGAACTAAGGAAAAAAGAGTATTACTATGTGGATAAGTCCAGGCTGATCGCGGAACTTCTGCGTAGTCCAACCAAGGTAACGCTGTTCACGCGGCCTCGGCGGTTTGGAAAGACGCTGGCGATGACGACGTTAAAATGCTTCTTTGAGATCGGAACGGATCCGTCGCTCTTTGAAGGACTGGCGATCTCACGGGAGAGGGAGTTGTGTGAGCGGCACATGGGGAAGTACCCGGTGGTGTTCGTAACGCTGAAAGACGTGGACGCGGCCAGCTTCACCAGGGCCAGGGAGCAGATGGGAAGCGTGATCGCGGAAGCGGCTGACCGACTGAGTTTTCTGGAGAGAAGCGAGAATCTTGAGGAAAGGGATAAAGAGAAATTCCGCGCACTTCGGCATTACAGCATGTCGAAGCAGGCGATGACGGACAGTCTGTGGACGCTTTGCCATCTTTTGGAGAAGCACTATGGCCGCAAAACGGTCCTGCTGATCGACGAGTACGACGTGCCGCTGCAGAAGGCATTCTATCATCATTACTATGATGAGATGGAGCAGCTGATCCGCAGCATGTTCAGCCAGGTGCTGAAGACGAACGAAAGTCTTGAGTTTGCAGTGCTGACCGGGTGTTTGCGGATCTCGAAGGAGAGTATCTTCACTGGGATGAATAACCTGCATGTGCTGACGGTTGCAGATCCGCGGTTCAGCGGTTATTTCGGATTCACCGACTGCGAGGTCAGACATTTTTTGGAATATTACGGCATGCCGGACGCATGGGATGAGGTTCGCGAGTGGTATGATGGATACCGGTTCGGGGATCAGGATATCTACTGCCCGTGGGACGTCATCAACTATATGGATCTTCTTCTGGCGGATCCGCAGGCCCCGCCTCAGAATTTCTGGGCGAATTCCAGCAGCAACGACGCGGTACGGGAATTTGTGCGGCGGATGGACGCCGGTTCGGCCCGCCGGGAGCTGCAGGTGCTGGCAGACGGCGGTACGGTGAAGAAGCGGATCCATCAGGAGCTGACGTACCGGGAGATGTATACGACGGTGGAGAACCTGTGGAGCCTGCTCTACATGACCGGATACCTGACAAGTGCCGGGAAAGCGGATGAGGACGGGATACCGCTGACCATCCCGAACCGGGAGATCCGTGCGATCTTCGCGGACCAGATCATGGAACTGTTCCGGGAAGAGACGCGGAATGACGGAGAATCGCTGAAGGAACTGTGCGATGCATTCGCGGCCGGAGATGCTGCCGGGGTGGAGAAGGCGTTCGGCGGCTACCTGCGGCGGGCGATCAGCGTCCGTGACACGTCGGTACGGAAGGCGCGGAAGGAGAGCTTCTATCACGGAATCCTGATGGGGCTTCTGGCGTACAAGGCGGACTGGATCGTGACCAGTAACCGGGAGAGCGGCGAGGGCTACAGCGACATCCTGGTAGAGGCCGAGGACAGCAGCCTCGGGATTGTCATCGTGATGAAGTACGCGGAGGACGGTAACCTGGAGTCTGCGTCGCGGGCGGCGCTTGCGCAGATCGAAACGAGGCACTATGATGAGGTATTTGCAGACGAAGGCATTGAGAATGTGCTGAAATATGGGATCGCCTGCTACAAGAAGCGATGCCGGGTGGCGCTGGGGGATGGATGCTAATTGCTGATTGAAGGAGATGTACAGGGCAAGGGGCATCAGTGGGGCCGTTGCATTATGTCAGTATGTAAGCAAAGCACCAGTGACGCTTTGTTTGTATCACTCAAGGGGACCATTTATCCGTTGAGAGGGAATATCCGAAATGAAGACATATAGCTTCAAAAATGGAAGCGTATTCCCTCATTAGTCTTCAAAACATTGACAAAATGAAACGTTTTGACATATAATAACAGAAAATGACCATGGAGGTGGCATAATGGTTGATATTAATGTTGTAGTTGCCAACAACATCATGGATCAGATGAAAAATCACAATGTAAAGCAGATTGAGTTGGCGAACGCGATTGGTGTGACAAAGCAGATTATGAGCAAAATGCTGAATGGCTCACGTATGATCAATATTGCGGAACTTCATAGGATTGCGGACTATTTCCATGTCAAGGCGGATGATCTGATGAAACCATCTGTCACTCCCTCTGATACGAATGTTATAAGAGCGTTCATGGGGAAAGTAGGGTCAGAGGCAGCCAGGGAAGCTTTGCGGACGGCAGATGAACTTGCAGACATGATTATTTTTCATGCAAATATCAGGGAAAATGCAAGAATCATGTCCGAAACATGGGAGATGTAGAGCATGGCTTCAATTATCAATGGGATTTTGTACAAAGAAAACAGGAAAAGGTTTGAACAGATCCGGGCAATAGCGACTGATTTTTCTACCTATTATGTCGGTCAGAATATCATACAGGACGATATTTTTACTGTGATTGAAAACTATGCAAGGACAAAGGAAATGCCTTTGGAATGGCTGCGTTTTCCCATAGAAGACAGGGAACTGTGTGCCTGTACATTTATTCGTGGTGGACACATTTTTGTCATGATGAATTCAGGGATACCAATGTCAGAACAGATATTTGCGGCGGCCCATGAGTTGTATCATATCTGGTGTTTTCTGGAGGATAATGACACGGAGCTGGCAAAGAGCGGCTCTATTCTGGATTCCAAAACGATAGATGCGGAAACAACAAAGAAAGAAGAGGTGGAAGCCAACGCATTTGCCGGGATCCTTCTTGTGCCGGTAGAGGCGTTGGAGCAGCAGATCCGGATTTACCAGATCGATAAGA
>CANQME010000013.1 GCA_947624815.1 uncultured Lachnospiraceae bacterium
GCTTAAGCTTTGAGACTCTGGCCGCCATCAAGGCGAAGACCGGCGATATGCCTCTGGTTCTTCACGGCGGCACCGGCATCCCGGCCGACATGATCCGCAAGGCTATCGACCTGGGCGTTGCGAAGATCAACGTGAACACCGAGTGCCAGCTGTCCTTCGCGGCCGCGACCCGCAAGTATATCGAAGAGGGCAAGGACGAGCAGGGCAAGGGCTACGACCCGAGAAAGCTTCTGGCTCCCGGCGCGGCAGCCATCAAGGAGACCGTCAAGGAGAAGATGGAACTGTTCGGATCCGTGGGCAAGGCCTGAGATTGTCTGAATCGGTTCGGATAAGTACGGATGACTCCTCTTTCGGGCGGCGTTGGGCCGTCGGGGAAGCATCAAATATTTGTCTGTTGTGAGAGTAAAAACTCTTACGCAAAAACTTTTAATAAAAAGTGCTTGCATTTTCCCGAAAAAGGGAGTATCTTATTGAAGTGAAGAACGACGGCGTTCTCCCTGTTATGGGGAGGACGCCTTTTTTTGTCCCGTGGGGAGACGGCGGAGATGTTATGTCATGCGTGCAGAAACACCGTGTCGCGTTTGAGGAATGCCGCGTCGCGCGGGACAGAAGAGAATCAATATTATCGCTTCGGAGAGCCAAGCCAGAAATCCGTCATCCCGCGGCCGTCCATCGCAAAATCGCGGACTGCCGCAGACGAAGAGGAGCGTCTGGGGATGACGCGGGACTGCCGGGCGGCGTAGTCCGCCGGGAAGTGTTTCGCAGGGGAAACTGCCGCCGGCCGGAGCAGAAAAAGGAGAGGATGGAAAAACTATGAGCGAAGTAGTAAATGTTGCAGAGATCTTCGGTAAGAACGTGTTCAATGAGACTGTCATGAAGGAACGTCTTCCCAAGAGCGTCTTCAAGAAACTGAAGAGGACGATCGAGGACGGCACGGAACTGGATCCGTCCATCGCAGACGTGGTTGCCCATGCCATGAAGGATTGGGCGATCGAGCGGGGCGCGACCCATTATACCCACTGGTTCCAGCCGCTGACCGGAACCACGGCGGAGAAGCACGACTCCTTTATCTCCGCTCCCGACGCGGAGGGCAAGGTGATCATGGAATTCTCCGGGAAGGAGCTGATCAAGGGCGAGCCGGACGCTTCCTCGTTCCCCTCCGGCGGTCTGCGGGCGACCTTCGAGGCCAGAGGCTATACGGCGTGGGACTGCACCTCGCCGGCGTTCCTTCGTGAGGACGCGGCAGGCGTGACGCTCTGCATTCCTACCGCTTTCTGTTCCTATAAGGGGGAAGCGCTTGACCAGAAGACGCCGCTTCTGCGTTCCATGCAGGCAATCGACACCCAGGCGCTGCGTATCCTGCGGCTGTTCGGCAACACCACGTCTAAGCGCGTGGTTCCGTCCGTCGGCCCGGAGCAGGAGTATTTCATCGTAGACCGCGCCAAGTATCTGCAGAGAAAGGACCTGATCTACGCCGGCCGGACCCTGTTCGGCGCCATGCCGCCCAAGGGCCAGGAGCTGGAGGATCATTATTTCGGAGCTATCCGCGAGCGGATCGGTTCCTATATGAACGAAGTCAACCAGGAGCTGTGGAAGCTGGGCGTTACCGCCAAGACCCAGCACAATGAGGTGGCTCCGGCCCAGCATGAGCTGGCTCCGATCTACGATCAGGCCAACCTGGCGGTGGACCATAACCAGATCGTCATGGAGACGCTGAAGAAGGTGGCCGGCCGTCACGGCCTGACCTGCCTGCTTCACGAGAAGCCCTTCGCCGGCGTCAACGGCTCCGGCAAGCACAACAACTGGTCCCTGACTACCAACGACGGCATCAATATGCTGAATCCCGGAGATACGCCCCATGAGAACATCCAGTTCCTGCTGGTGCTGGGCTGCATCATGAAGGCTATCGATACCCACGCGGATCTGCTGCGCGAGGCGGCCTCCGACGTGGGCAACGATCACCGTCTGGGCGCCAACGAGGCGCCGCCCGCGATTATTTCCATCTTCGTGGGCGAGCAGCTGGAGGATGTGATCAATCAGCTGTGCGATACCGGCGCGGCCACCCATTCCAAGAGCGGCGGCAAGCTGTCGACCGGCGTCGCCACGCTGCCGGATCTGGACAAGGACGCCACCGACCGCAACCGCACGTCGCCGTTCGCGTTCACCGGCAACAAATTCGAATTCCGTATGGTGGGATCTTCCGATTCCATCGCTCCGGCCAACGTGGTGCTGAACACCATCGTCGCCGAGGCGTTCAAGGAAGCGGCGGACGAACTGGAGAAGGCGGAAGACTTCGATATGGCCGTCCATGACATGATCAAGAAGCTGCTGTCAGACCACCAGAGGATCATTTTCAACGGCAACGGTTACTCCGACGAGTGGATTGCAGAGGCGGAGAAGCGCGGGCTGCCCAACATCCGTTCCATGGTGGATGCGATCCCCAGCCTGATCACCGACAAGGCCGTGAAGCTTTACGAGACCTTCGGCGTGTTTACGAAGGCGGAGCTGGAATCCCGCGTGGAGGTGGAGTACGAGGCTTACGCCAAGGCCATCAACATCGAGGCCCGCACCATGATCGATATGGCCGGCAAGCAGATCATCCCGGCCGTGATCCGGTATACAGCGGCGCTTGCGGATTCGATCAATAAGGTGAAATCAGCCTGCCCGGATGCGGATGTGAGCGTCCAGACCGAGCTCCTGACCGAGACCTCCGATCTGCTGAGCGAGATGAAGGCGGCGCTGTCCGATCTGCAGGCCATTACTGAGGAAAGCCTGGCGATCTCCGACGCCTGCGCCTGCGCCCACGCCTATCATGAGAAGGTGGTTCCGGCCATGGCGGCGCTTCGCGCGCCGGCGGATAAGCTGGAGATGATCGTGGATAAGGAGCTGTGGCCGTTCCCGAGCTACGGCGACCTGATCTTCGAGGTATAAGAGAACCGCGCAGCCACATGTCCGGGCTGGAAGGGAGACCGGCGTGCGGCAGGCGGACAAACGGTGTTATAACTCTTCGGGGACCATGTTGGGGGGAAATATGGTTCCCCGAGGTACACCAAAGCCACTGATCATTCAGTGGGGGAGTGATAAATATAGAAAGGCCGCGACAGGAGCGAGCGCTTCTGCCAGCGGTCTTTCTGCAGTTTGGCCTTTTTTTGTCATTTTGGGGAGTCTGCGCCAGGCGAAATGCGCCGGCCAAAGCCCGTCTGCCGTTACATCTTCCGGCAGGCGGGCCATTTCATCTTACGCATTCTCCGCCCAGACCAGCGCGCAGCGCACAGCCCGCTTCCAGCCCTTCTTCAGCTCTGTACGCCGCTCGGCGTCCATCTGCGGTTTGAATCTCTGATCGATCTGCCAGTTCCCGGCGATCTCGTCCCGATCCTTCCAGTAACCCACTGCCAGTCCGGCCAGATACGCGGCGCCCAGAGCCGTCGTCTCGATGCAGCGGGGCCGGACCACCGCCGCATTCAGGATATCCGCCTGGAACTGCATCAGGAAATTATTGGCCGACGCGCCGCCGTCCACCTTGAGGCTTGTCAGGCGTATGCCGGAGTCCTTCTCCATGGCCTCGATCACATCGCTGACCTGATAGGCCAGGGACTCCACCGTAGCCCGGATAAAATGCTCCTTGGCAGCGCCGCGGGTCAGACCGACAATGGTGCCCCTGGCGTACTGCTGCCAGTAAGGGGCGCCCAGGCCCGCGAAAGCCGGCACTACATAGACGCCCGCTGTGTCCTCCACCGCCGTGCAGTACTGCTCCGACTGAGCCGCCGTCCTAAGCATCCGAAGCTCGTCCCTCAGCCACTGGATCGACGCGCCCGCCACGAAAATACTCCCCTCTACGGCATATTCCACCCGGTCGCCCACACTGGCCGCAATGGTGGTCAGCAGTCCGTTCTTCGAATGGACCGCGTCCGTGCCCGTATTCATCAGCAGGAAACAGCCGGTTCCGTATGTATTCTTCACCTCTCCGGGCTTAAAACAGCACTGGCCGAACAGCGCGGCCTGCTGGTCCCCCGCCACGCCGGCGATGGGAATCCTGCCGCCCATGATCTCTTCCGACGTATACCCGAAGATATGGCTGGACGGCTTCACCTCCGGCAGCATCGCGGCCGGGATTCCGAAATAGTCCAGAATCTCCCGGTTCCACTCAAGCTTCCGGATATCATACAGCATGGTCCGGGACGCATTGGTATAGTCCGTCACATGGACCTGGCCCTTGGTCAGATTCCAGATCAGCCAGCTGTCCACGGTACCGAAGGCCAGCTCGCCCTTCTCGGCCCGCTCCCTGGCTCCCGGCACATGCTCAAGGATCCACGCGATCTTGCTTCCGGAAAAATAGGCGTCCGGGATCAGGCCGGTGATCTCCTGCACCTTCTCCGCCATGCCGTCAGCCTTCAGCTGCTCGATCCGGTCCGAGGTCCTGCGGCACTGCCAGACGATGGCATTGTAGACCGGGCGGCCGGTCTGCCGGTCCCAGACGATGGTCGTCTCCCTCTGATTCGTGATACCGATGGCCTCGATATCGGAAATCGCCGCGCCGACTCCGCTGACTGCCTCCATCATCACGCTCATCTGAGACGACCAGATCTCAAGCGGATCGTGCTCCACCCAGCCCGGCTGGGGATAGATCTGCCTGAATTCCTTCTGCGCTACGCTGACGATGCTGCCCGATTTGTCAAACAGGATACAGCGGGAGCTTGTGGTTCCCTGATCCAGCGCCATAATGTACTTTGCCATGGTGTGCCCTCCTTTATCCTTCCGCACCTGCGAATCGCTTTCCGAACATTTTTGTGATCCTGTCGATGATTCACACTTTTTCGTTCCAATATAGCAATTATACTAATTTATTATCATCTTATCAAGATTTATAAATGAAATTCCGCGTTAAGCAATGACACATCCCTTTTGCCAGCCTCCACCCCTGGATCGCCAGCGTCGGAATCACTGCGAGGAAACCGACGCATAGCAGCTGCTCCCGGCTCAGATCCGCCGCTGCGAACATGACCTGCAGACCAGGGACAAGCAGGACGGCCGCCAGAAGAACCGTTCCCGCCAGAAACGCCAGAACCGTATAAATATTGCTGAAAATACCCAGACGGAACAGACTTCTGCGGCTGCGGCAGTTGAAACCGTGGAACAGACGCGCTAATGTGAGCGTCGCGAAGGCCATCGTGCTGGCCACTGCGGGGTCACAGGACGCGGCCAGATAACCGGCTACGGGACGACCGGTCCCCGCACCGCCAAATATCTGCCGGATGACACTTCCTTCATCTGCAAGAATCCCTCCAAAACGTGTAAACACCCATCCCGGCAGACTTCCCGTCAATCCGATTTGATACGCACACAGGGTACATACCGCGATCATGCCGCCCTGCAGCAGAACATCGCGGACAAATCCTGCCGTCAGGATTCCTTTCTTTGGATCCCTCGGCGGCCCGTCCAGGAGTCCCTGCTCCGGCGGCTCCATGCCGATGGCCAGCGCAGGGAGCGAATCCGTCAGCAGATTGATGAACAGCAGATGAACCGGCGCGAACGGCAGCGGAAGGGCCAGAAGCGTAGTATAAAGAACGCAGAGGATCCCGGCCATATTGCCGGAGAGCAGGAACTGAATAGCGCCCAGGATATTCCGGTAGACATTACGGCCGTTGGCCACGGCCTTGATTATGGTAGCGAAATTGTCGTCCGCCAGAATCATGTCCGCCGCATCCTTCGAAACCTCCGTGCCGCCGCGTCCCATGGCCACGCCGATATCCGCCTGCTTCAGCGCCGGAGCGTCATTGACGCCGTCGCCGGTCATGGCGACGATATGGCCGCGGTTCTGCCAGGCGCGTACGATCCGCAGCTTATGCTGGGGAGTGACGCGGGCGTAGACGCTGATCTGATCCAACCGGGCCTCCAACTCCCGGTCGGAAATGGCATCCAGTTCCGTGCCGGTGACGGCACAGGAAGCGCCGCTCTCATCAGGATGATTATGAGTTCCGGCCTGTCCGGACACCGCCGGCTCCAGTATTCCGATCTGCCGTGCGATTGCGGCTGCCGTCACCTTATGATCGCCGGTGATCATGACCGTCCGGATACCGGCCCGCTTCGCGTCGGCAACCGCCGCCGTGCTCTCCGGCCGCGGCGGATCCATCATGGCCGCCATGCCGAGGAATGTCATACCGTTTTCCAGGGCATTTCCTGCATCTGCGTTTTTCCCGTATATTCTCCCTATTCCTGCACCCTCGATCTCGCCGGCATCCAGAAACCGGTATGCCACCCCCAGCACCCTCAAACCGCGTCTTGAGCACTCCTCTATCTGTTCCATCCAATGTCTCCGTTCCGCCGAAGGCAGGATGCATCGTCTGAGCAGCACATCTGCCGCGCCTTTGCAAAGCAGGATCTGCTTTCCCTTAAACCGATGCACCGCGCTCATCATCTTCCGTTCGGAATCAAACGGTATCTCGCAGATCCGCGGATACCGGCTGCGGATCTGCTGCGGCGACAGGCCGCGGGATCGCACGAATTCCAGAAGCGCCAGTTCCATCGCGTCGCCCACACCCTGCACAGGTATCTTCTCCCCCAGATCTTGTCTTTCTATTGCTCCTTTTACGGCTGCCCCTAACCTCATCACGGAGTTTTGCGCATATGGTCCCGGACTCTTTGCCGAATTTCGTCCCGTCACACCAGGTTTCTCTGCCGATTTTTTGCCTGCTAATCCTGTCTTCTCCTCCAGCTCCGCATTGTTCGCCAACACGCACGCCTCCAGAAAGAATCTCTGCCGCTCGTCCGCCGGGTCCAGCTCCGCCGCCGGCATCCTTTTCCCGCCGATCACCACCTGTTCCACGCTCATGCGGTTCTGGGTCAGCGTACCGGTCTTATCGGTACAGATCACCGACACGCAGCCCAGACTCTCCACCGCTTTCAGATCCTTGATGATCGCCTGCTCCTTCGCCATTTTCTGCGTCCCCATGGCCTGTACGATGGTGACGATGGAACCCAGCGCCTCCGGAATCGCGGCCACCGCCAGCGCCACCGCGAACAGAAGCGAATCCAGAACCGCCATCCCCCTGTAGACACCCAGAAAGAATACGACCAGGCACACGATCATGATCGCCGCCGCCAGACGGCTGGAAAACTGGTCCAGACTGATCTGAAGCGGCGTCCGCTTCTCCTTCGCGTGATCCATCAGCGAGGCGATACCGCCCATCTCCGTCTCCATGCCGGTGGCGGTCACGATCATGCGACCCACACCGGCCGTGACCAGCGACCCGGTGTAGACCATGCAGGTGCGCTCAGCGAGAGGAACGCCTCCTTCTTCCCGCTGTACGCCGTTTCGGGAGGTTTGCACATCTTTCGCTATCTTCCTCCCCACCGGTTCCGCCGACTTCTCCACCGCATCCGACTCCCCGGTCAGGGAGCTTTCATTTACCCTCAGGGCCGTACAGTTAAGGATCCGCCCGTCCGCCACCACCATATCGCCCGCTTCCAGATACAGCAAATCCCCCGGCACCACCTCCGACGAGGGAATCTCCTTCCGGACGCCGTCACGCAATATATGCGCTGAAGGCGCCGACAGCGCCCGCAGGCTCTCCAGCGATTTCTCCGCACGCTGATGCTGCACTGTTCCGAGCACCGCGTTCATCAGTATGACCGCAAAAATGACCACTGTACTCTCCACTTGATCCGTCAGCATGGAGATGACGGCGGCCCCGATCAGGATCATTACCAGAAGATCCTGAAACTGTTCCATAAATACCTTCCAGGCCGGTTTGCGGCCGGATTCCCGCAGGCGGTTTTCGCCGTACTGCGACTGACGTTTCCGAACCTGCCCGCCGGAGAGACCCTGCGCAAGATAGCTTTCGGGTCCCCCTGCCGTATCCATTTCTAAGCCTTCAAGCACCTCTTCCACCGTACAGCGATACCATTCCATCATTCCGGACGCCTCTGTATTCTCTCCCCTCATATCTATGCCAAAAGCGGCGGAGTCAGAAATAAAATGACACAAAACAGACCTTACAGGAATCCTCTTCCTGCAAGGTCTGTGAAACCATCCTTCTTTTCCCTTCTATCCTCTGACTACATTATTCCGAATACTCCCATCTGGTACTTTCTTCGATTTACCGTGATGCCGATATCCCGAGTACCCATTGCTCCACCACAGAAACACTGTACTGCACGATCTCCGCTATCTCCTCTACCGACATGCCTTTGCGGAACAGGTTGCATGACGTTTCCCGGGCTTTCTTCTCTTCGCCGTCACGCATACCTTCCTGCCACCACTTTTCCGTATAGCTGCTCAATTCTTTCGCGCCCCCTTCCTCACACTTCAGAAAATGTACCCGTTTCGACAGATCCCCCTGGCTCATGTCCTTCGGATCGCTTCTCCGAAAATACTTCATCAGCTTTGACAATTCTGAGCCGTCATTGATCTCCGCGTTTACAAATGTCACATGATTTCCGTCGTCATAGGGGACAAACATATCCGCAGCCCCTTCTTTCCCCTTCGGCACCAGTGTCTTCATCAGACAATATTCCGAAGTTTTTCCATGCCAAATATCCCCGCGGCTGATATACACCACATGCAGTTCCGGCATCTCATAGTATTCCGCGCCTTTCTCCAGAAATTCGCTGTCTACCATGGCGCTGTAGAACCTCACCCGCCGGCCATGATCAAGTGCTCCGTCCTGCTGAATTTCTGTAATATACAGTTCTTTTCCCACATCTTCAGCCAATACATCTAGCACTGCGTCATGGGATGTGATCTTTGAAAGACGATACTGGGTGCGCACCGCTTTCACCGTCAGTTCCGGCCGGTTCAGAAGGATCCGAAGTACATGCTGGCATGCCAAAATATCGTTCATCGCCACGGACATAAACGCATTGTCCAACAGATTCATCTTCCGGATCTCTGCCAGCCGATTCTCGCGCGCTGCGATCCGGCTGGCAGATAACTCTTCATTCTTATTTACCAATGTTCCTCCTATCCGCCTCTCTCCAAGTGCGCTTCAGAAGGAAGTTTCTATCTCATATTATAAAAGGTTTCGCAGCGTCTTTCAAGAAGAATCCGAAGATTACCGGGCGGCACTTGTATTTCCACGTAAAATATGCTATCATAGCCTGCGTACCGTAACTGCGGAAGAACTGAATTTTAACTGCTGCTTCCGTATTTCCGCAGTTTCAGCATCGGTGAGTTCGAGACCTTCCTCACCTAAAACAAAACTAAAGGAGAACGTACCATGAAAAAACAAACAAATGGGGCCGTGTACTACATGGCCGAGGCGGCGATGATCGCCGCCATCTATGTCGCGCTGACGGGACTTGTCGCGCCATTCGCCTTCGGGCCGGTGCAGTTCCGCGTGTCGGAGGCGCTCTGCGTGCTTCCCTACTTTACCGCGGCGGCGGTGCCGGGCGTTTCCATCGGCTGCCTGCTGTCCAACTTGCTTTTCGGCGCGGCGATACCGGATGTGATCTTCGGAACGCTGGCGACCCTCATCGGAGCGGTGATCTCCTACAGGATCCGGGAGTACAAGTGGCTTGTGTGTGTACCGCCGATCCTGTCGAACACGGTCATCATCCCCTGGGTGCTGCGATACGCCTACGGCTCCACGGATCTGATCCCCGTCATGATGATCACGGTCGGCATCGGCGAAGTTCTGGCCATCGGCGTAATCGGGAATCTCCTGCTGATGGCGCTCGATAAGTACCGCGGGATTATTTTCCGGAAACAGCCTGTGCAATAGCCCATTTTAATACCCCGACACAACATGATCCCCCGCACGAGCGGTCCCCGGCTTCGGCCGGGAATCTCCCGCCGGGGGATTCGCGTAATAATATCCAATGAAGATCCTGTTAGTTGCTGTCAATGCAAAATATATCCATTCCAATCTGGCTGTACGAAGCCTGAAAATGTATGCGGAGCAGTACATCGTGGACGCCGCGGATCCGCCCCGCATCGACATCGCCGAGTATACCATCAACCAGCCGCTTGACCAGATCCTGCGGGACATCTATGCCCGCCGTCCGGATATGGTCTGTTTCTCATGCTATATCTGGAATATCCGGTATGTCCGGATGCTGGTCCGCGAGCTGAAAAAGGTACTGCCGCAGACCGCCCTATGGCTGGGAGGGCCGGAGGTGTCTTACGACGCAGGGAAGGTGCTGCGGGAGCTTCCTGAAGTATCAGGCGTGATGAGGGGGGAAGGAGAAGAAACATTTGCGGAGCTGGTGCAGGCGGGTATGGCGCTGAGGCAACAGGATGGCGCTTCCGGCATTCTCCCGGACGGCGTTTGCTGCACGAATGGCATGCCGGCTCTCCGCAACCGGCTTCTGAAGGCGATTCCCGGAATTACCTGGCGTGCTTATGACGTTCAGACTTCCGGAAAGCCCCGGCCCTCTTCCGATGTTCAGACTGCGGGCAAATACCAAGCCGCTTCCGACAGTCAGCCTGCCGGAAATACTCCCGGCACCGCCGGCCGGATCATCGAGAATCCCTGGCGGCCTGCCATGGACATGAGCCTTCTTCCGTTCGTCTATAACGAGGCGGAAGACCTGTCCCACCGGATCATTTACTACGAGAGCAGCCGCGGATGCCCGTTTTCCTGCAGCTACTGCCTGTCGTCTGTGGATAAACAGCTGCGCTTCCGCGATATGGAACTGGTAAAGCGGGAGCTGCGCTTCTTCCTCGACCGGCGCGTACCCCAGGTGAAGTTCGTGGACCGCACCTTCAACTGCGATCATCGCCGCGCCATGGAGATCTGGCAGTTCCTAAATGACAACGACAACGGCGTCACCAATTTCCATTTCGAGATCGCCGCGGACCTGCTGACGCCGGAAGAGATCGAGCTGATCGGGTCCATGCGGCCCGGTCTGATCCAACTGGAGATCGGCGTCCAATCCACGAATCCGGACACGATCCGCGAGATCCGAAGAATGATGGATCTTGGCCGGCTGTCCGCCAACGTCCGAGTTGTCGCCGCGGCCGGCGACATTCATCAGCATCTAGACCTGATCGCCGGGCTTCCTTACGAGAATCTGGAAAGCTTCGCGCGTTCCTTCAACGATGTGTACGCGCTGCATCCCCAGCAGCTGCAGTTGGGATTCCTGAAGGTGCTGAAGGGTTCTTACATGGATGAGCGGCGCGATGCTTACGGCCTGATCTGCACAAGTGAACCGCCCTACGAGGTTCTGGCCACCAGATGGCTCTCTTTCGACGACATTATCCTCTTAAAAGGCGTCGAAGAGATGGTGGAAATGTACTACAACAGCGGCCAGTTCTCCCATACGATTCACGTACTGGAGCACGAATTCCCTTCCGCCTTCGAACTGTACCGCGCACTGGCGGATTATTATAAGGAGCATGTCCCGGCAGGACTGAGCCAGGCGCGCGCAGCGCGGTATGAATTGCTGCTGAGATTTATTACAGAAACGGTTTCTACAGAACGCCCCGTCACAGAGCCCGAAGTCCTGCCTGCAAACACCGGAGCCATCCAGTCCCGGTCGACGCGATATAAACCAATTCCGGGATTTATGAAAGAGAGTATTTCGATTAACGGAGCTCTGCAAGCCGGACAGACAGATTCACTGCCGGAAGAACGGACAGCCGTCTTCCGCGAGCTTCTGACCTGCGATTACTACCTCCGCGAGAACGCCAAAAGCCGGCCCGCTTTCGCAGGCGAACATCTGCCGGATAAGGACACCTTGCGCCTGTTTTACGAAAAAGAAGCTGTGCAGCATCATTTCCTGCCCGACTACGCCGGTTATGACAAAAACCAGCTGCGCCGGATGACCCATCTGGAAACATTCCCGCACCTGGGCAGGACGATTCTGTTCGATTATGAGCACCGCGATCCGCTGACAGGCGACGCAGGAGTGCGCATCGTTGAAGCATCGTCGTAAACCGTATCCCTTTGAATACTTCTGATACCCGCTTCCAGGCAGACAGCAAGCCGGGATACTTGCTGCGGTAAATTGCTGTCTCGCATTTTTAAACGGTATTTCACTTGATCCAGGAAAGGAGACCTCCCATGGAAAAGATCACCAGCTTCACCATCAACCACTTAAAGCTTCTCCCCGGCATCTATGTATCCCGCAGGGATAAGGCCGGAGACGCCACCGTCACCACCTTCGACATCCGCATGACCAGACCCAACTATGAGCCGGTCATGAATACCGCCGAGGTTCATACCATTGAGCATTTGGGCGCCACCTTCCTTCGAAATGAGCCGGACTGGAAGGACAAGGTCCTGTACTTCGGGCCCATGGGCTGCCGCACCGGTTTCTATCTGCTGCTGTCCGGCGACTATGAATCGAAGGATATCGTGACGCTCATCGAGGAAATGTTCCTCTTCATCAGCGGTTATGAGGGCCCGGTTCCCGGCGCGGCTGCCCGCGACTGCGGCAATTATCTGGATATGAACCTTCCGATGGCCCAGTATTACGCCAAAAAATTCCTCCGCGAAGTCATGGACGACCTTACAGAGGAAAGACTGAACTATCCGGAATGAGTTTGATCCGCCCGAAGCGGCCGGCGCCCCAGAATGAAATCATAGGGAATACGCTTCAGCCCATCTGGTTTCACGCCGCGCCTGTAGCCGAAGTTTCTGTCTGCGTCCCGTCGGCGTTGGTCTCTTCGGGCCTGCCATCCTCGTTAATGTAGATCCAGTTGATCTTATATACCTTGCCAACCACATCGCCAATATTATTTATGTAATCCTCCAAAAGCGTCTGAGCGCGCTGTTGGGCTTTGGCCAAAAGTGCCTTATCGTTTGTGGCGGTTTCTGCCAACCTCTTCTGTGCGTCAGCAAATGCAGTTTTCTCGTCCTCCGCCGTGATATCTGCCGATTTTTTATCCACGATGTATGAATCTTTCGTCAGGGAAGAAGAATCCACCTTACAGCTGAGAACCTTTGCCTCCGGCAGCGTGATCGTGATCTCATCGTCGTTCGATTCGATTTTCAGCGCCGATACGTCGATGCCGAACCGCACGACACCACTGTACTCGATCCAGAAATGCTTGTCCTTCTTCCAGAGCCAGAAGCCAGCCGCCTCCTCTTCCTTGTATTTCGCCACGTTATGATAATAGCAGTCCATCACGGCAAGTTCGCAGATAGCCTTCATCTGGGTTTCTTGCGGCTCGATGGAGATATCCACCGACTCTTCTGTCTTTTGGCAGGCCTCGCAGAGGATCATCATGAATACTATCAGTAATAACGCCATAATTCGTTTCATTTCCATGCCTCCTCGATCTCGATAGTATAACCAAGCGGTTCGACCACCGGGCGAACTAGCGCCGTGACGATATTTTCCGCGTTCTGTTTCGCAAGTTCAAAGATTTCCTCCTGCTCGGCGCTCTCATTCTTTACGTCCTCCTCACAAGCCTTGTACGCCTCCTGGGACACGGACACTGTGTTCGCCTTGTCATTCAAAAAAATGTAATCCAGCGATGCAATGTCTACCACGACATCCGTGATATTTACTTCCGGGATCGTCAGCCGAATGATCTTCTTCTCGTCATCCATAACGATCCCGATCTTACTAAAATCGATGCCCACATCGACTCGCGCCTCATAGGATACGTAATAGTCCGTCTTCTCCTTGTTCATCACCTGCGCGACTCCGTTATAAACCGCCGTAAATGTAGACAACTCGCTGACGTTGATAATCTCCTTCAACTGCGACTCCGTGACGATCTGCGGATGGCTATTGCCATTCTCCGATTTCTCTTGCCAAAGATAAAACATGATTCCTGCTGCAACAACGATTAAAAGAAATACAACTACAAGCACAAATCGTCCTTTGTGCCTTCTGCCCGATCTCCTCCTGTCTGTTCCTCTCGCCATAAGTCAGCACTCCTTCTCTCCAGACAATTTATTCTGCCCTAGTCATGCAGCATCCGCGTTCATTCTGCCGCGCCTCCACAGTAGCCAGTGTTTTCATTATGCGTCAAAATGCTTTAAAATTCAACCATAAGTTCATGTGTGTTCATATGACTAATTAGCTTCGATTCCAAGAACACTCTTGTATGATTCCCGATTTTATGCTATAAATATATGTCAGAATCGGAAAATTCCGTCTTTCTTCCGGAGTCGCGGCGGGCAGGCGGATCGTTCCGGAATCATAGAAAAGACAGGCAGGAAAAGACAATGAAGTATCAGTATAAGAAAATCGAAAAGAAATGGCAGAAGAAGTGGGAAGACGCCCAGATCTTCAAGGCGTCCGACGATTTCACAAAGAAGAAGTTCTACGGCCTGGTGGAATTCCCCTATCCCAGCGGCGCGGGCATGCACGTGGGCCACATCAAGGCGTACACCGGCCTGGAGGTCGTCAGCCGCAAGCGCCGGATGCAGGGCTACAACGTCCTGTTCCCCATAGGCTTCGACGCTTTTGGACTGCCGGCAGAGAACTACGCGATCAAGACCAAGACCCATCCGCGCGTCATTACCGACCAGAATATCCATCACTTCTCCGAGCAGCTGAAGAGCGTGGGATATTCCTTCGACTGGAGCCGCGTGGTGGATACAACGGACGAGGATTTCTACCGCTGGACCCAGTGGATCTTCCTGAAAATGTTCGAGCACGGACTGGTGTTCCGCGATAAGGCGCTGGTCAATTACTGCCCGTCCTGCAAGGTGGTTCTCTCCAACGAGGACAGCCAGGGCGGCAAATGCGATATCTGCCACAGCGATGTGATCCAGAAGTCCAAGGACGTCTGGTACCTGCGGATCACCCAGTATGCAGACAAGCTGCTGGAGGGCCTGGAGACGGTGGATTATCCGCCGAACATCAAGCTGCAGCAGCAGAACTGGATCGGCCGGTCCACCGGCGCGTTTGTGGATTTCGCCATCGACGGCATCGATGAGAAGCTGGAGATCTACACCACCCGCCCGGATACACTGTTCGGCGTTACCTTCATGGTCATCGCGCCGGAGCATCCGCTGATCGACAAGTACGCGGATAAGATCGGCAATCTGGACGAGATTAAGGCATACCGGGCCGAGTGCGCCAAGAAGAGCGAGTTTGAACGGACCCAGCTGGTGAAGGACAAGACCGGCGTGAAGATCGACGGTCTGACGGCCGTGAATCCGGTCAACGGCGTGAAGATCCCGATCTTTATCGCGGATTATGTCATGATGGGCTACGGCACCGGAGCCATTATGGCCGTGCCGGCACACGATCAGCGAGACTTTGAGTTCGCCACCAAGTTCGGCATCGACATCATCGAGGTCATCAAGGGCGGCGACATTACGAAGGAAGCATATACCGGCGACGGCGAGATGATCAATTCCGGCTATCTGAACGGATATACGAACAAGAAGGATTCCATCGCCCGCATGATCAGGGAGCTGGAGGCCCGCGGCATCGGCCGTGCCGGCGTCCAGTACAAGATGAAGGACTGGGCCTTCAACCGCCAGCGTTACTGGGGCGAGCCGATCCCGATCATCCACTGCCCGAAGTGCGGCATGGTTCCCGTTCCCTATGAGGAGCTGCCGCTGAAGCTGCCGGAGGTGGAGAATTTCGAGCCCGGTACCGACGGCGAGTCGCCGCTGGCGAAGCTGGACTATTTCGTCCACTGCACCTGCCCGAAGTGCGGCGGGGCCGCGAAGCGGGAGACGGACACCATGCCCCAGTGGGCCGGTTCGTCCTGGTATTTCCTGCGCTACATTGACCCGCACAACACCGAGGCGCTGGCCGACCGGAAGAAGATGGAATATTGGATGCCGGTAGACTGGTACAACGGCGGCATGGAGCATGTGACCCGCCATATGATCTATTCCCGGTTCTGGCACCGGTTCCTCTACGACATCGGCGTGGTGAATACGCCGGAGCCCTACGCCAAGCGCAGCGCCCAGGGTCTGGTCCTGGGACCGGACGGCGACAAGATGAGCAAGTCCAAGGGCAATGTGGTGGATCCGCTGGATATCGTGGACGATTACGGCGCGGACACTCTGCGGACCTATGTAATGTTCATGGGCGATTACGGCGCGGCCGCTCCGTGGAACGATAACTCCGTGAAGGGCTGCAAGCGCTTCCTGGAGCGCGTGGCGGGCCTCACCGATCTCATGACGAAGGACGCGACGCCGGAGCTGGAGACGAAGCTTCATAAGACGATCAAGAAGGTCTCCTCCGATATCGAGGACATGAAGTTCAACACCGCCATCGCCAGTATGATGGCTCTGCTGAACGATATCTATGACAACGGGAAGATCAGCGAGGAGTACCTGGCCACATATCTTAAGCTGCTCTGCCCCTTTGCGCCGCATCTGTGCGAAGAGATGTGGGAGAGCATGGGACGGGAAGGATTCATTTCCCTGGCGGAGTGGCCGGAGTACGACGAGGCCAAGACCGTGGATCAGACCGTTGAGATTGGCGTCCAGGTGAACGGCAAGCTGCGCGGCACCGTGGCGGTGCCCACCGGCTGTGACAAGGAGACCGCATTCGAGACCGCGAAGGCCAATGAGAAGGTGGTCCCGTTCCTGGAAGGCAAGACTCTGGTGAAGGAGATCTACGTGCCGAATAAGATCGTGAATTTCGTGGTAAGGTAGTGGCGGACGGCGCCGTACCGTGCAATGTTCAAAGCCGCTTTCCGGAAGGAAGGCGGCTTTTTTCGAAGCTGTGGGCTGTCGGATGTCATTTTCCGGGATACCGGCTTATGATGTCGCTCGCGCCCGTGATATAGTCCATGGACACATTATAGAACCGCGCCAGGATCAGAAGGCTGTCTACGGGGATTCTGGTCTTGCCGCTTTCATAGTCGGCATAGGTCCGCTGGCCGACATGCAGCAGATCGGCTACCTTCTGCTGTGTCAGGGAATGCGCCTGCCGGATCTCTCTTATCCGTTCATTGTATCTCATGTGTAATCACCCTGGGTATCGTAATCGTTGTTCACGCCGCTTCGCTCATCTGCGGCGGATCCTATTACAGACATTATAGAAAAAATATAAAAGAAAAGCATAAAATTATTGACATATAGAGTTATAAACTCTAAAATAGCAGACAGGATAGAAATTCAGATGAACAAAAATGGGATGACGTTAAGGAGGAGGATACATGACAGGATCAAGATGCGGCCCGGACGGGGCCGCGGCGGACCGCGTTGCGGTAGGCGGAATCACGCCAGACATGGCGGCAGAAAGAACCGTGACGGACATGACAGCAGCGGACAGAGCTGCGGCGGACAGGGCGAGGGTGTTTTGGCTTAGGGGAAGCGTCCTGAAGAACGGTGCCGTTGCCGGCCGGCTCCACCGGTTCTGCAGCGGGGAGAACGCCGCGTTTCACGGCCTGGATATGGCGGTGCTGATCATGAACGGCTGGCTGGAGGGATGCCGCTTCGCGCCGCCGGGGACGGCGCTGAGGGTTTTCGGCGATCCGGGAAAGCGTTCGCGGACAGTGGAACCGGAAGGCGCGGGAAGCATAGCGCCTGAGAGCCGGAGAGAAGAATTATTAATCTGTGTGATCGACCGGAAGCATACCAGCTTGCAGGGAGAGATCCGATGGCGCGGCTGCCGGGCATATTTCCGAAGCGCCCTGGAACTGACGTCGCTGATCCGCTCTGCCCTGGAAGGAGAAGACTCTGTCGCGCCCTGAACGGATGTCGCTGATCCGCTCCGCTCTGGAGGGAGAAGGCTCTGTCGCGCGCTGAACGGATATCGCTGCTCTGCTCCGCTCTGGAAGGAGAGAGCTTAGCCATATGAGGCGGCAGTACAAGCCAGGATAAACATACATTTTCAGAGGAGGGTTTACACGGTCATCCGCAGAAAGAAAGGGTCTGCCGCATGGGCAGACCCCTTATCCATTCAAAGGTATGTCAATCTACAGGCTCTTCGATCAGCCAAAGTATCTGTTCAGAAGTCCCTGGAACGCCTTGCCATGACGGGCCTCATCGCGGGCCATCTCATGTACGGTGTCATGGATCGCGTCGAGGTTCAGCTCCTTGGCGCGCTTGGCCAGATCGAACTTGCCGGCGGTAGCGCCGTTCTCGGCGGCCACGCGCAGCTCCAGATTCTTCTTGGTGCTGTCGGTAACGACCTCGCCCAGCAGCTCCGCGAACTTGGCGGCATGCTCGGCTTCCTCATGAGCGGCCTTCTCATAGTACAGACCGATCTCCGGATAGCCTTCTCTGTGGGCGACTCTCGCCATCGCCAGATACATACCGACCTCGGTGCACTCGCCTTCGAAATTCGCTCTCAGATCAGCGATGATGTCCTCACGGACGCCCTTCGCCACGCCGATGGTGTGCTCGGCAGCCCAGACCAGCTCGCCCTTCTGCTCCTCAAACTTGTCGGCCGGCGCCTTGCAGACCGGGCAGAACTCCGGAGGGGTATCCCCCTCATGTACATAACCACAAACCTTGCAAACCCATTTCTTCATAGTGAATATCTCCTTTTCTTTTATAATGATTTACCTTGCCTTGCACGATTCCGGGTGTGGGTCGGAATCAATAATAGGAATAATTCCTGTTATTATATTATCATACCTGTATGCGCTTGTCAACAGGATTTTTCAATTATTTGAAGCGGCCAGACAGTCCCTGCATACGCCGTAAAAATAGGTGATATGGCTGTCGATTCTTCCGCCGCAGTGGGCCTGGGCCGCCTCATCCATCTGGGACAGGACGTCCATCGAAAGGTCCGCGACCTGTCCGCACTCCCGGCAGATGAAATGGTAGTGCGGGTGGGTGTCTCCGTCGAACCGCTCCGGACCGCTGCCGCAGTTCAGCCGGCGGATCTCGCCCAGGTCCGCTAAGAGATTCAGGTTCCGGTAGACGGTGCCCAGGCTTACATTGGGAAATTCTTCCTTTACGCTTAAATAGACCGCGTCAGCCGTGGGATGGTCGTGTCTCGCCATAAGGCATCTCATGATTGCGTCCCGCTGACGGCTGTGTTTCAATGTTTTCATGGCGGTTCCTCCATATATGCTACTTCTAATAATGATAACCATTACTAATTATAATGGAGAAAACCGATTTTGTCAAGCCTGGTATTTCTGAAGCTGTTCTTTGGCCATACGGATGAATTCCTGGGTAGCCCGCGACATATAGTGCCCCCTGTGGTATCCGATTCCCAGAATGCCGTGTGCCTTGGGGTGATTCAGGTGATACAGCCCGATACCGGAGGTCTCTCGCAGGATATTCCGCCATTCGTCGTTTTTCGTCATGAACATCTTCGGATAGAAGGTGGCTCCCATGCCCTTGATGGACAGAGCCAGGACGGTCTCGATATTCTCCGTCTCCAGAACCACCGGCGGCGATATCTGGGCGTCCGCGAACATCTCCTCCGCCAGCGACCGCACCCGGTTGCCGGGATTGATCAGCAGGAACGGACAGTCCGCAAGGAGGGTCAGATCTGCGGATTCCTCCAGGCCGGCCTTGATCTCCCCGACCCGGTCCGGATACAGCTTTTCCAGAAGGATATCGGGAACGACCAGAAGAATCTCCTCCGTGCAGAGAGGAACGGTATCAATGTTCTCGCCCTTGATCGGCAGCATCCCGATGATCAGGTCGACTTCGCCGTGAAGAAGCTCCGCGTCCAGCTCACGGGTATTGCCCTCCCGCAGGTGCAGCTCGATATTGGGGAACTGCTCCCGGTACAGCGGAAGGATTTCCGGAAGCACGCGGCGTCCTCTGGTGTGGGACATGCCGATGGTCAGTCTGCCCTTGGAGAAATCCTTGATATCGGCCAGCTCCCGGTAGGTCTCGTCCCGAAGGTGCAGGATCTCCCGGGCGTGCTTCTCCAGCATCCGGCCGGCGTAGGTCAGCGTCAGCGGCGTAGAGCGGTTGAACAGCGTGATGTCAAATTCCTTCTCCAGGTTGGCGATGTGGCTGCTCAGGGACTGCTGGGATATGTTGAGCCTCCTGGCGGCCTTCGTAATGCTGGATTCCTCCGCCGCCACGAGAAAGTATTCCAGGTTCAGAAAATTGATCATAGGTTCCTCCGAATCAGCGGCGCGGCGCTCAGAAGCCCGCCTCGTGGGGGCCGTTGAGGGTCAGCGTCGGGATATAGGGGATCAGCTTCTCCACGGAGGTGTTGATGATCAGCTCCTCCGGGAAATGCAGCTCCTCCAAAAGGGCGATGCAGTCCGCGTGATTGCCCACGTCCGCCGCCACATGGGCGTCGCTGCCCATGATGACCGGCGTCCCGTAATGAACGCACCGTTCGAGCAGGGCCGCGTAGTTGTCGCGGGCGCCCTTTCGGGAGGCGCGGGGATTCAGGGAGGAGTTGTTGACCTCTAAAAGAACATGATGTTCCTTCGCCGCCGCCGCGACCGTGTCCGGATCGATGGGGAACCGGCTGTCATCCGGATGGCCGATGATCTTCACGTAGGGGTTCTTCATGGCGTTTACGATGGCAGCCGTGTTCTGGGCTACGGTGCCTGCGGTAAAGCAGGGCACATGGATACTGGCGATGGCGTAGTCCATTTTCTTTAAATGGTAGGGCAGCAGATCCACATGCCCTTCGTAGTCGAGGATATTCAGCTCACAGCCCATCAGAAGGCGGACGCCGTACAGCTCGTTGGGGATCACCTTGAAGTTGATGAAATACAGCTCGTGGGGAGCGCCTCCCATGCGCGGGCCGTGGTCTGTGGAGCCGAACAGCTCCAGCTTCCGTTCGGAAGCGGCGCCGGCCATCTCGTAGAGGGTGTTATAGGCGTGGCCGCTGGCCACTGTATGGGTGTGCAGATCCATGATATCTCGCATAAATGGTCCTTCTTTCTGGGCCGGACGGCCCGAAAAAGCCCTTTTGGGCCTGTTTGACGGGTGTAAATTGTACATTTTTAAATATATCACAAATTTTTTTATAAAACCACAAAAAAAATAAGGTAGAAATCCGATTTTTATAGTATAATAGATTCATACGCCGTCCATAGGACGAAAAGGGCGTGCATTCTGTTTAAATATGCAAGATGGAGGAGTTACAGACATGAGTGAAGAAATGCTGAAGGCGCAAACAGACAACAGCGCGGCCGCCGAGGAGACAGCCGCCGAGACCGCTGCCGCACCGGCCGCAGAACCTGCCGAGGCCGCCGCACCGGCTGCAGAGCCCGCCGCAGAGGCCGCACCGGCGGAAGAGCCTGCCGCAGAGGCCGCGCCGGCTGAGGAGCCTGCCGCGGAAGCCGCGCCGGCTGAGGAGCCTGCCGCGGAAGCCGCGCCGGCCGCGGAGCCTGCAGAGACCATGGAGGACTATAAGGAGGAGCTTGAGAAGTCCTACAAGGAGCATGCGAAGAAGCGCAGCCGCGGATTTGTGGAGGATGAGTCCCCCAACGCCGAGAAGTGGGAGGAGCTGCGCCAGATGATGGAAGATAAGACGGTCGTCAACGTAAAGGTCAAAGAGATCGTCAAGGGCGGAGCCATTGCGTTCGTGGATGATATGAAGGCGTTCATTCCGGCGTCCCAGATCGCTCTGAACTATGTGGAGAAGCTGGAGGAGTTCGTCGGCAAGCATATCGATACCTATATTATCACTGTGGATCCGGAGAAGAAGAGACTGGTCCTGTCCGCCAAGGAGCTGCTGCGTGAGCGCAGAGACGCGGAGCGCAAGGCCAGGATGGAGAAGTACGTTCCCGGAGCCGTCGTAGAGGGCGTTGTAGAGAGCCTGAAGGACTACGGTGCATTTGTGAAGCTGGAGGACGGAGTCTCCGGTCTGCTGCATGTGTCCCAGATCAGCCGCCAGAGGATCAAGCATCCCGGCGTTGTGCTGCAGGAGGGACAGACCGTGAAGGTGAAGATCCGCGATACGGCGAACGGCAAGATCAGCCTGAGCATGAGAGCTCTTGAGGAAGACGACGAGAAGCCCGCAAGGGAACCCCGCGAGCCCAGAGCGCCCCGTGAGGGCCGCGGCGAGCCGAGGGAAGGCCGCGACGAGAAGAGCGATTTCCATTATAAGAATTCCGCGCCGGTTACCACAGGACTGGGAGACCTGCTGAAAGGGCTGAAGTTATAAGCAATACTACAACTTTAGTGAGGAGGGATACGCATGACCTATATCCCCAAAACCTATGACCAGATCGACCAGTGGAATTCGCTGATGTTCATTTACAATTCTGCCTTAAAGCAGATGAACGTGAAGATTGAGGTGCTGAACAGCGAGTTCGTACACATATACAGCTACACTCCCATCGAGCATGTGAAGTCCAGGCTCAAGACGCCGGAAAGCATTGTCAAGAAGCTGAAGCGCATGGGGTGCGAGGTGAATACCTTCAACATGACGGAGAAGCTTAACGACGTAGCCGGCGTCCGGATCATCTGCTCGTTTACATCGGATATCTACCAGATCGCGGACATGATCTCGCGGCAGGCCGATATCACGGTTCTGTACGTGAAGGACTACATCAAGAACCCGAAGCCCAACGGCTATAAGAGTTATCATATGGTCGTGACGATCCCGGTCTATCTGACCGAGGGGCCGGTTGAGACAAAGGTGGAGATCCAGATCCGGACGGTGGCTATGGATTTCTGGGCCAGCCTGGAGCATAAGATGTACTATAAGCTGGGCGGCGACGCGCCGGAGTTTCTGCAGAAGGAGCTGAAGGCATGCGCCGACGTGGTGGATATGCTGGATGCCAAGATGTATTCCCTGAACGAGGCGATCCTTCAATGGAACACCCGTGAGGAGAAGCAGAAGGCGGAGAGTGGCGAAGCGGAAGCATAACGTTGAGGGCGGCCCGGAAGGTCTCAGCCGGGCCGCTTCACTTGTGTCCCGGCGAAGCGTCTGTGCGTACGCCGGGTACATAGAAGAAAGGAAACGGATCGTTCGGAATGAGAATCGTACTTCAGAGAGTGACAGAGGCCAGCGTTTCCATAGACGGAACGGTGGCGGGCGCCATCGGGCGCGGTTTTCTTCTGCTGGTGGGAGTCTCCGATCAGGATACTCCGGAGATCGCCGACAGAATGACGGACAAGATCTGCCGCCTGCGTATATTTGCCGACGGGAACGGCAAGACGAATTTGTCCCTGGCGGATGTGGGCGGCGAGCTGCTGGTCGTCAGCCAGTTTACCCTTTATGCGGACTGCCGCAAGGGGAACCGGCCGGGCTTTACCGGAGCGGGAGCGCCGGACCTGGCCAACCGGCTCTACGAGCGGGTGATCGAGCGCTGCCGCAGCTATGCGGGCAGGGTGGAGCACGGCGTATTCGGCGCGGATATGGAGGTTCGTCTGGTCAATGACGGGCCGTTTACGCTGGTACTGGACAGCGAGGAGCTGGGAATCCGCGCGTGAGAGAGCGCGGGGCCGCGGGATCCGCGGACAGACGGAAAGAGGAGAGGATACGATGACAGGAAAAGAGTTACAGGAACAGCTGACATGGAAGATTCCGCATATTGCGGCGAAGGCTCCGGAGCAGATCGGGGATGCCGCCGCATTCTGCGAGGGATATAAAGAGTTTCTGGATTGCGGCAAGACGGAGCGGGAGTGTGTGAACGCCGCGGAGAAGCTTTTGAAGGCGGCGGGATATACGGTATTTGACGAGAAGAAGGAGTACCGGCCCGGCGATAAGGTCTACCGGATCAACCGGGGCAAGTCGATCCTTGCGACGACCTTTGGGACAAGGCCCATCGAGGAAGGCGTCCGCATCAACGGCGCCCACATCGATTCGCCGCGGCTGGATCTGAAGGCCAACCCGCTCTATGAGAAGGAAGGACTGGCGCTGTTTAAGACCCATTATTACGGCGGCATCCGCAAGTACCAGTGGGCGACGGTCCCGCTGGCCATGCACGGCGTCATGGTGAAGAAGGACGGCAGTACGGTGGAGTTCAGCGTCGGCGAGAATCCCGGCGATCCGGTATTCTGCGTGACGGACCTTCTGCCCCATCTGGCCGCCGAGCAGAACGAGAGGAAGCTAAAGGATGGGATCAAGGGCGAGGAGCTGAACATTGTGGTCGGATCCCTTCCTTATGAGGATGAAGAGATCAGGGAGCCGGTAAAGCTGAAGGTTCTTCAGCTGCTCCATGAGAAGTACGGCGTGGTAGAGGAGGATTTCGCCCGCGCGGAGGTCGAGTTCGTGCCGGCCGGGAAAGCGGCGGACGTGGGCTTCGACCACAGCATGATCGGCGCTTACGGGCAGGACGACCGGGTCTGCGGCTATACGGCGCTGATGGCGGAGATCGGGACGACGGCTCCGCTCCACACGACGGTCACGGTGCTGACGGATAAGGAGGAGATCGGCTCCGAGGGCAATACCGGCATGAACGCTTCGTATTTCCAGGACTATGTAACGTATCTGGCGGAGCTGGAGGGAGCCAATCCCAAGACGGTATTCGCCAATTCATGCTGCCTCTCCGCGGATGTGAACGCGGCGTACGACCCCACGTTTCCACAGGTGTATGAGGTGAGGAATACCTGCAGCCTGAACAAGGGCTGCGTTCTGACCAAGTTCACAGGTTCCCGCGGCAAGAGCGGGGCCAATGACGCCAGCGCCGAGTATATGGCGAAGGTGATCGGGATCATGGAGAAGGCCGGCGTGTTCTGGCAGGTCGGCGAGATCGGGGCCGTGGATGCAGGCGGCGGCGGAACCATTGCCAAATTCATTTCCCGCCTGAATGTGGACGTGGTGGATCTGGGCGTTCCGATCCTCAGCATGCACGCGCCCTTCGAGCTGTCGTCCAAGCTGGACGTCTACAATACCTATCGGGCGTTTGCGGCGTTCTATCGGGAAAGCTGACGGAATTTTTAATATTTTGTGGATATTTTGTGAATTCGAAAGAAACGCTTTCCTTTAAGAAGAGGATATGGTAAAATGTTCACGAACTAACGGGCGCTGAGACGCGGCTTTGCGGGAATTGGGAAGCGGGCCATATATTTTTAAGAAAGAAAAGGGAAGAGATATGAAGAAATATTTATGCATCTGTTTGTGCGGGATTCTGGCCGCGGCCCTGGCAGGCGGCTGTTCGAAGCAGGAGGACGGCGCCGGCAAGATGTCGTCGACCGTGAAGCTGGGCGAATATAAGGGAATCACCTACACCCCGATGTCTACCGAGGTGACGGACGAGGATGTGGACGCCGAGGTCCAGAGTCTTCTGGAGGCGCATCCGACCTATACGTCCGTAGATCGCGCTGCGGCGGTCGGGGACACGGTGAATATCGACTATGTAGGCAAGATGGACGGCGAGGCGTTCGACGGCGGCACCGCTTACGGTACGGATCTGGAGCTGGGCTCCGGGATGTTCATCGACGGGTTTGAGGACGGTCTGGTCGGCGCATCCAAGGGCGATCAGGTGGATTTAAACCTTACGTTCCCGGATCCCTATACGAATAATCCGGATCTGGCCGGCAAGCCGGTGGTATTCGAGGTGACGGTCAATGACGTGAAGGAGTCGGCTCCGGCGGAGCTGAACGAGGAGTTCCTTGCCAGCTATACGGAATATACGTCCGTGGACGAGTTTATGGAAGGGACCCGCAAGCAGCTGGAGGAGTACGTCGCTTCCCAGGCGGAGAGCCAGAAGCAGTTCGATATCTTCACGAAGGTAATCAATAACGCCGAGATCAACGTCAGTGATGAGGACGTGCAGGCGTACTACGACGAGCTGTATGATACCTATAAGAAGCAGGCGGAGACGATCGGCATCGATCTGGAGACCATGGTCGGCTACTACGGGATGGATCTGGCCACGTTCGAGGCGGGGCTGAAGACCCAGGCCGAGGAAGCGACGAAGCAGGACGCGGTGGTCCGGGCGATCGCGGCCGAGGAGAACATCACCGTTGAGGATGCGGATCGCGAGGCTCTGGCCGAGGATTTCGGCTATGAGACCGTGGAAGCGATGGAAGAGGACGCCGGCGCGGACATGGTCGAGTCCTATATCCTGATGGAGAAGGTGCTGGATCTTCTCGTCGCCAACGCCGTGGCGGAATAAGCGTCCGTATCGGACAGGAAGATTTGATTTACCGCGCGCACCGCGCTTCTGCCGGTGCGCGCTGCTATGTAAGAATGAAAGAAAGCAGGAGTGAACAGGAATTATGCACCGCCAGAGTTATCGGAAGGGAATGCGGGATGGCATTCCCGTCATGCTGGGATATTTTGTTGTATCCATCACCATCGGCATCGCCGCCAGGGGAGCGAACCTGACGGCGGCGCAAGCCACGGTCATGTCGCTGACCAATCTGACCAGCGCCGGACAGTTCGCGTCCTTTGCGATCATTGCCGCCGGTGCGCCGTATCTGGAGCTTCTGATCTCCCAGGCGGTCATCAACCTGCGCTACTGCCTGATGTCCTGCGCCCTGTCGCAGAAGGTGGATCATGGGATGCCGTTCTATCACCGGCTGTTCATGGCCTTCGGCATAACGGATGAGATATTCGGTCTGGCCATCGGCCAGAAGGGGAAGCTGGATCCCTGGTACATGTACGGAGCCATGAGCGTGGCGATCCCCGGCTGGACGCTAGGCACGCTTCTGGGGATCCTGTCGACGGGAATGCTTCCGCCTTCGATCCTCAACGCCATGAACATGGCCCTATACGGGATGTTTATCGCGATCTTCATGCCTGCGGCCCGGGAAAACAGGATCCTTCTGCCGATCATTTTCATCTCGATGGCGGCCAGCGCGGTGTTCCAGCTGCTGCCGGTGTTCGATTTCATTTCATCGGGGATGAAGATCATTATTCTGACCCTGGTCATTTCATTTGCTGCGGCCGTGCTGTTCCCGGTCGCGGAGGAAACGGAGGAACCCCAGTCATGAGAAATTATATCTATATTCTGGTGATGGCGCTGACGACCTATTTCATCCGTGCGGTTCCGCTGACGCTTATGCGGAAGGAAATTACGAACCGGACGTTCCGGTCGTTTCTGACCTATGTGCCGTACGTGACGCTGGCCGTGATGACATTTCCGGCGATCCTTTCCATCACGGAGGAGTCCTGGATCGCGTGGGTCGGGTTCGCGGTCGCCATGGTGCTGGCATATAACAGGGTGAGCCTGTTTGTCGTATCACTGGGGTGCTGCGCGCTGGTTCTGGCTCTGCAGATGCTGTAGACCGGGGGCGATCTGCGGGCGAGTCAGAACGTAAACCGGCTTCGGCCGGCGGATGTGCAGGGCCGATGCCCGGCTTTGGTTTGCGGAAGCAGCAAGCGAAGACCGGCGGCGATCTGCGGGCGGTATAGAACGTAAACCGGCTTCGGCCGGCGGGAATATATAGGCCGCCGTAGCGGCGGTCAGGAGAAGGAGGTTGGCAAGTTATGGGAACAAAAGTCGGTATTATCGGCGCGGGCGGCATCGCCGGGGTCATGGCGTCCACACTGGCGAGGATGGACGAAGCGGAGCGGTACGCCATCGCGTCACGCGACGCGGCGAAGGCGGAGCGCTTTGCGGAGAAGTACGGATTTCAGAAGGCGTATGGCTCCTATGAGGAGATGCTCTCCGATCCGGAGGTGGAGCTTGTCTACGTGGCGACGCCGCATTCTCACCATTATGAGCAGATGAAGCTGTGCCTGGAGCATGGAAAGCATGTGCTCTGCGAGAAGTCATTTACGGTAAATGAGAAGCAGGCGGCGGAGGTATTCGCCCTGGCGGAGCAAAAGGGGCTTCTGGTAACAGAGGCCATATGGCCCAGATATATCCCGATGCGGCGGACCCTGGATGAGGTGCTGGAAAGCGGCGCCATCGGGAAGGCGCATATGGTGACGGCCAATCTGTCCTATGTGATCGACGGCGTGGAGCGGATCCGCAGACCGGAACTGGCTGGCGGGGCACTTCTGGATATCGGCGTCTATACGCTGAACTTCGCTTCCATGGTTTTCGGTGACGATGTGGAGCAGATCCGCGGCCATGCGGTCAAAGGAGAGACCGGCGTGGATATGCAGCACAGCATTACGCTGATCTACCGGGACGGACGGATGGCGGTTCTCAACAGCAGCGCCAGAAGCTTAAGCGACCGCCGGGCGGTCATCTACGGGGACAAGGGCTATATCGAAGCAGAGAATGTGAACAACTGCGAGGAGATCCGGGTATATAACCTGCGGCGGGAGCTGACGGCTTCCTATCAGCCGCCGGCGGATCAGATCAGCGGTTACGAATATGAGGTGCGGGCGTGCATCGAAGCGATCGCGGAGGGCCGCACCGAATGCCCTCAGATGCCCCACGCGGAATCGCTGCGGATGATGCGCTGGATGGATGAGCTGCGCAGGCAGTGGGGAATCGTGTACCCGATGGAGTAGAACGGAAACCAGAAGCGGGCCGCTGTGAAGCGGCCTCTTTTTTTCCTGAAAACGGACAATCCGCAGCAACGGCAGACGGCCGGTTAGATACCGGTTCGTCTGCCTTTTTTTACCCGAAAACGGGGCAATCTGCAGCGAGCAGCTGCAGCCGGAGGATAAAATAATACAATTTTCCTGGATGTAAATACCAAAAAAGTCAAAAATGTTCCATTTTTTAGTCATGAAACTACCTAATCGGCAGAAACGGATTGTGATAGGATTAAGTTACCGGAAGGGAAGACACAAAACAGATTCAGCCGGACGAAAAAATAATAAAGGAGATGAAACATGGTAAGAAGAGCAGGAAAAGGTTATCGGAAATTTATGGTGTTTGCATTGGTAGCGGTGATGGGGGCCACAGGAATTGGGGGAGATGTCAGGATGGCGTCTGCATCAGAGAGGCCGGCTGGGTCTGGAAGTGTCATTGAGGAAGTTGTTTCCGATAATCAGTGGCAGTCCGGCGGCAATGAAGCTGAAGCGGGAGGGGCCGCGGAGAGCTACGGCAGGGAAGATGAAAGAGAAGCCGCAGGAATCGGCAGTGAGGCAGAGACCAGCGCTTCGGCGGAAGAGGATGGAGCGGAAGAAGAAAGCAAGGCCGCAGAGAGCGGCGGAGAGGAAACCGGCGACGCCGCGGAGAGCGAAAGCACCGAAGAGGAAAGCGACGCCGCAGGAAACGGCAGTGAGGAAGAAACCAGTGCAGCGGCGGAAGGCGACGGAGCGGAAGACGAGAGCGAAGCCGCAGAGAGCGGCAGCGCCGAGAAACGCAGGGGTGCGGATGAGACTTCAGGCAATAACGACAGTGAAGAAGAAAACGAAGCCGCAGGAAACGGAGAGACGGCAGCGAACTGGGCCGTGAAGAATGACAGCACGGAGAGTGAAAGCGGAGCTGTAAACAGTGACGGAAGGGAAGACGAAGCAGCGGCCGCAGGAAACGAGGCTTACGGAAGCGGGACAGCCGACGAGGGATCAGGGGTACAGAATACGGAGGCTGCAGGGAGAAAGCGGTCACGGAGAAAAGCGGCGATGGCGCCGCAGGGCGCAGATGCACAGGAGGGTGCGCCGCAGGGAGATATGTCGCAGGGAAAAGAACCGGAGATCGCGTTGACGGCAGTCTACGAGGGACTGTTTGACGAGCCGTCTGTGGACAGGGTTCAGCAGGTATCCGTCAACGTCAGGGTTGAACGGAACCAGGAGTTGGTATACGTGGATCAGATTTCGATCACAGGGACGGAAAAGGACGGAGAAGTTGTATACGATTTCTATTATCCTCTTCCGGATGAATATACACGCTATGGGAGAGTCACAGTAACAGGAAGTTCCGGTTTTGCCCTGAGTTATCAGAATGGTGCCGTGTCCGGAATGGGACGGAATCTGGAAGACGGTGGGAGCTACAGCATTACGGTTTCGGTGACGGCGCAAACGATGCAGTACGGTGTCAAGCATGTTTTTCAGGGACTGAAAGAAACGGTGGTTGCGACGGCAGCCGTCGGGATCATAGGGATGATGACAGACGCTCAGCCGATAGAGCATGAAGGTTATGAGGTCGTAGAGATAGCGAATGAGATTCTGACAACCATAGGCCAGATCATTCAGATCACCTATGCACCCAAAGACGGAGCTGTGGATTCTCGTTATACTGTAAGATATAAGGATGCAGTGTCGGGAACGGAACTGGCGGATCCTGTGACCAGAATCGGCGCGGCGAATACGACGGTAACGGTAGAGGCAAGAGGATTCGAAGGTTATCTTGCAGATGCAGTCAGCAAATCTCTGCTGCTGCAGCCGGGTGAGAATGAGATCACATTCCTGTATACCAGGATCGCGGGACTGACCTACCGGGTTGAGTACCGGCGCGGCGACGGAAGCGTGATCGAGGTAAGAAGCGGACAGCCGGTTCTGAGCTCCGGTTTCGTGGTGAATGCGAATCAGGATGTGGTTCGCGATCAGGCCAGGAAGGGCTACAGACTGGACGGAGATTCCCACCGGAATTTCTCCCCGGATCCCACAAAGGACGGAGACGCGCCTGAGAATACCGTAACATTTCAATTCGTTCCGGAGCAGTATCACATTTCCTATGAAGGTCTGGACGGAAGCGGATGGGAGAATATCAACCCGACAGACTATACGGTAGAGGACGAGATCAGGCTTGCAAATCCGGTAAGAGACGGATATGAGTTCGTAGGTTGGGCGCTTGGCAGCGGTACGACGGTAAAGGAAGCAGGCAGCGGCCATCAGGGGCTGGATGTAGTGATAGAGAAGGGAACGACAGGAAATCTGTCATTCCGGGCCGTCTGGCAGGAAAATGCGCCGTCCGAGAAGGACGATGAACCGAACGATCCTGGGAAGGAGCAGGGCAACCAGCCGAAAACGGAAAACGGAACCGAGACCGGCGGCAACGGAGCCGGCGGAAACCAGACCGAATCCGGTGGTGAAAACGAGAATACCGGGGACGAGACAGGTTCAGGCGGTGAGAATGAGAATACCGGAGACGAGACCGGTTCTGGCAGTGAGAACGGGAATACCGGAGACGAGACTGGTTCAGGCCATGAGAATGAGAACACCGGAGACGAGACCGGTTCTGGCAGTGAGAATGAGAATACCGGAGACGAGACCGGTTCTGGCAGTGAGAATGAGAATACCGGAGACGAGACTGGCTCGGGCGGTGAGAACGAGAATGTCGGAGATGAGACAGGTTCGGACAGTGAGAATGAGAATACCGGAGACGAGTCTGGCTCAGGAAATGAAAACGAGAATACTGGGGATGAGACTGGCTCAGGCAGTGAGAATGAGAACACCGGAGACGAGACAGGTTCAGGCAGTGAGAATGAGAACGCCGGAGACGAGACAGGTTCAGGCAGTGAGAATGAGAGCACCGGAGACGAGACAGGTTCAGGCAGTGAGAATGAGAGCACCGGAGACGAGACAGGTTCGGACAGTGAGAATGAGAACGCCGGAGACGAGACAGGTTCGGACAGTGAGAACGAGAATACCGGAGACGAGTCTGGCTCAGGAAATGAAAACGAGAATACAGGGGATGAGACTGGCTCAGGCAGTGAGAATGAGAACACCGGAGACGAGACCGGTTCAGGCAGTGAGAATGAGAACACCGGAGACGAGACAGGTTCGGACAGTGAGAATGAGAACGCCGGAGACGAGACCGGTTCGGACAGTGAGAATGAGAATACCGGAGACGAGTCTGGCTTGGGCGGTGAGAACGAGAATGTCGGAGACGAGACCGGTTCAGACAGTGAGAGCGAGAATGTTGGAAACCGGTCTGAGGCAGACGATGAGAACGAGGAATCTGAGAATAAGTCTGAGGTAGATGACGGGGGCGAGGAAGTTGAGAGCAAGTCCAAGGTAGATGATGATAGTCAGAACGTCGGAAGTAAATCCGAGGCAGACGATGAGAATGCGGATGCAGAGGGTAAGTCTGAGACGGGTGCCGAGAACGAGGATTCTGAGAATAAGACTGAGGTTGCCAATGCGGGTCAGAATGTCGAGAATCAGCCCAGTGCAGGAAGTGGAAGCTCAGCTAGCGAAAGTGCAGGAAATGGAACTGCAGCCAGCGGAACCGCAGCCGGAGGAAACGCTGGCAGCAGAAGCCGTCTCAGAAGGAGCGTTGCCGGACCGAGTGCAGTCGCTGCCGTTCAGCCGCAGGGAAGCGATGCAGAAGAAGGCCAGCCCGCAGCCGTTCAGCCGCAGGGAAGCGGTGCAGAAGAAAGTCAGCCCGCAACCGGTCAGCCGCAGGAAAGCGCCGCGGAAGGAAGCCGGTCTGCAGCGGATATGCCGGCGGAGAGCCAGGCGGACAGCGCCGGGAGCGGATCCGTGTTCAGTTCTGGTCAGGAGCAGCAGAGGGCAGAGCGTTCGAAAAACGAAGCTCTGAGAAAGGAAGCGGAGAGCGAAGCGCCGAAGGAGTCGGAAGATGCGGAAGTGTCTGCAGAGCAGAGAGCGCAGGAAGCTTCGAAGAAAGCAGAATCTTCGCCCGAGTCCGCAAGCAAGAAAGAGGCGAAAGGACAGAATGCGCAGGAAGACGACAAGTCAGAACAGGAGGTGATTGTAAAAGCAGAAAACGGCGGAGATTATCGGAACGGTCAGAGCGGATCGGGAGCATCCTTCCGGATCGGCGGACCGGCCGGAATTGGCAGCATCCAGCTTCTCAGGCTGTTCCGGGCGATTGCGGAATGGCTGCAGAAAGGGCTGATCATGGCAGCCGCGTCCGGCGCGCTGGTACTGGGATACTGGAAGTACCGCCGGTATCGGGGGCTTCTGGGCAGATGATAGCAGACGATCAGACCGCCATCGCTGAAAGGCCGGGTTTCCCGGCCTTTTGGCTGTTTCGGTCATAACGTGCGCCGCTGTTTCATAAGATGTAAAAAACATTCTCGGGGGATACCTTGAAGGATTATATCGAAGAACGTGCGGTGGACATCGCCAATTACATCATAAACCACAACGCGACGGTAAGGCAGACGGCGAAGAAATTCGGGATTTCAAAGTCAACGGTACATACAGTAATCTCATAACAGAACGGTTTGCTGAGTTGCCCCTGCAGGCAAGGTGCCACGCTGTGACATACTGCAGCAGGATCCGTCCGGATACGCCCAGATGAGTCCGGGCCGGCTCTTTCATTGCCGTTATTGTCTTTTGAAGAATAATATGGTACAATAATTCTGATAACACAAAGTACAGTTCTGTTTTGTCAGACTGGTGAGGATTACAAAGGAGGGGTCATTCAAATGAGAAACAAGCTGTATGTTGTACTGTTTCCGCTGTATGTACTGGTATTCGGATTTATCCTGTATATCAACGGAGTCTTTTCGGGAACTGTGACATCGCCCAGTAATCTGATCATCAATGTTGGATTTCTGATCGTCATCGGCATCCTTTTCGTGATTTCAGCCTCCTGCTTTATCCGGCTGAACCGGTGCAGCGACGCGCTCGTGGACGCTGCGGACCGGCTCTGGAAGGAGCAAAAGGAGAATGACGGCTCCCTTTGGGAGCTTTATGCAGACCGGAAGGATGTCTTCCGTAATTCCGTTCTTGACGAGGCGTTCAAGCGATTCCAGAAGCGCATGGCGCGGTGCCGCACGAAGACCGGCTATTCGGATCCCTGCGACCTGGAAGAGTATATCAATGAAGACCTGCTGGACCGGGTTGCGTCCACCCATTATAATTCCGCCATCGCCGGGACGCTGACCGGTCTGGGAATTCTGGGAACCTTCCTCGGACTGTCCATGGGTCTGGCGTCCTTTAACGGCAACGACATTTACACGATCTCCGATAACGTGGGACCGCTTCTGGACGGCATGAAGGTCGCGTTCCATACCTCCGTATACGGGATCTTCTTCTCCCTGGTATTCAATTTCATTTACCGGAGCATCATGGCCGACGCCTATGAGAAGCTGGCCGAGTTTACGGAGCTTTTTCGGGAATACGCGGCGCCGGGCGTGAACCGCGCGGACGAAAACGGCCGTGCTATGCTGATCTACCAGGCGAACATGGCGAATTCCATGAAGGCCATTCAGGAGCTGCTGAGAGGGAACGCGGCGGAGCAGGTGAAGGGCGTGGACGCGATCGTGAAGAGGTTCGTGGGGCAGATGTCCCAGACCCTCGGAACTGATTTCGAAATGCTTGGCAGATCCTTAAATTACGCCGGAACAAGCCAGGAACAGAGCGCCAGAGCCTATCGGGAAATGGAGACGGCCGCGCGGCAGCTTCAGGAGGCTAACCGGGCCACGCTGCGCAGCCTGGAGCAGCTGCTCAGGCGCCAGGAGGAGCTGGGGAAGAAGCTGGAAGAACAGGGGGAAAAGCTGGATGAAATGTCGGATTTTCTGAACGATGAGATCACCAGCCAGTTGTATACATTTAATCAGATGAGGGAGACGTATGAATAATAACAGGAGAAGAAGGGCCGTCTTTGAGGAGCCCAGCTTTTGGCAGTCCTTTTCGGATATGATGTCCGCTCTGACGTTGGTATTCATTCTGATCATTGCCATTACGCTGGCGATCTACAGACAGAAAACGACGGATCTGGAGAATACCCAGACCGAACTGAACGCGGCCAAGCAGGAGCTGGATCTGGCCAGGCTGGATCTGGACCGTTCCAGGGAGGAGATCGAAGCGTCCAACCGGGAGCTGGCAGACTCGCTGGCCGAGCTGCAGGCGGCGTACGAGCAGGCCGCGCTGACACAGGAGGAACTGGATGCTGCGTACCAGCAGATCGACGAGGCTCAGCAGCAGATCCAGACGGCGCAGCAGGAGCTGGAGGACACCAGAAGCGAGCTGCAGGATATCGTGGGAGTCCGGACCGATATTATCGGGGAGCTTCAGAGCCGGTTCAACAATTCGTCCATGCGGGTCGATCCGCAGACGGGTTCCATTACATTTTCCTCCGACGTGCTGTTTCGGTATAACAGCTCGGAGCTGACGGAGGAAAGCCAGAGCGTCCTGCGCGAGATCATTCCGATGTATCTCGGGGTATTGCTGCAGGACAATTATCTTCCGTACATAGCGGAGATCATTATCGAAGGACATACGGACACGGACGGAACCTACGACAGCAACATGACGCTGTCCTTCAACCGGGCCGATTCCGTCGCCAAGTTCTGCATGAATCCCGGCAACGGATTGGCGCAGGAGCAGATCGACCGGTTCCAGCGGCTTCTTACGGTCAACGGAAGATCCTACAGCGATCCGATCTACGAGGCTCCTGACCGGGTGGATATGGCCTCGTCCAGGCGTGTAGAGATCAAGTTCCGGCTGAAGGAGGACGAGATGATCGAAAGGATCGCCGAGATCCTTCGGGGACAGGAAGTTCCGGAAGAATGAGTTTTGGCGGTAGTGCGGCCGTCCGGGGCATATTCTGAGAGCGTCCCACATAGGATGGGACAAAAGCAGAAAGCGGGACAGGAATCGATGGCAGAGCGAAAGCTGAAGTACCGGTTTTTTGATCCCAACCCCGAGGGAGAGACGGCCGACTACCTGTTAAAGCTGCTGATTGAAAAATATGCCGGCTCGGCTGCGGCAGAGATCAGAACGTATGGGCAGGACCAGCCCGAAAAAATGGTCAGCCAGTCCCCCGTCTGAGGAGGGACTGGTTTTTTTCAGGAGGGACAGCGGATGGATATTGCGGCGTACTGCAGAGTATCGACGGACAAGCAGGATCAGCTGAACAGTCTGAAGGCCCAGAAGGAGTTCTTCAGCGAGTACACCAGGCGTACAGGAGACCATCTTGTACGCCTGTACGCCGACGAGGGAATCTCCGGGACGAAGCTTAATCGCCGCAGGGAATTCCTGCGCATGATGGAGGACGCGGAGCGCGGCATGTTTCAGCTGGTGATCGTCAAGGACATTTCCCGCTTTGCGCGGAATACGGTGGATCTGCTTCAGAGCATCCGGCGCCTGAAGGCTCTGGGCATAGAGACGCGGTTCCTGACCGCGGACATGACCAGTATGGGGAACAGCGAGTTCGTGCTGACCATCTTCGGCGCGCTGGCGCAGGAGGAAAGCGCCGGCATCTCCAAGCGGGTGAAGTTCGGGAAGAGGCTGAACGCCGAAAAGGGACGCGTGCCCAATCTCGTGTATGGGTACAACAAGAGGAAGGGCGAGTATTTTGACATGACGGTCAATGAGGCGGAAGCCGCAGTCGTGCGCCAGATCTTTGCCTGGTATGTCCGCGAGGGCTGCGGCTGCGCGAAAATTGCGGCGCGGCTGAATGAGCGCGGCTTGCGGACGAAGCGGAATTTCCCGTGGAACCAGAAGGGCGTCTGCGGCATTCTCTCGAATCCGCTGTATACCGGGAAGATCATCAACGGGAAACAGGAAGTCGAGGACTTCCTGACCGGGCGCAGAGTGGAAAAGGACGAATCCGAGTGGCTGATCGTGGACAGGCCGGAACTACGGATCGTGGAACCGGAGCTGTTCGCGGAGGCGCAGTCCGTCCTTCGGTCGCGCAGGGACGCGTTCGGAGACGGAGACGGGCGGCCGGGCGGCCGGTATCTGTTTTCCACACTGATCCAGTGCCGGGACTGCGGCCGGTCCTTCCGGCGGACGGTCCGCACATACAGGAATACATACGTCCGCTGGGTCTGCTCCGGACATAACGCCGGGGGCGACGGGACCTGTTCCAATGCGGTGACCGTGGACGAAGCCGAGCTGACCGGCGTTCTGCAGGAGTATTTTACCGGCATTCTGAAGACCAAAAAGGACGCCGCCCGCTGTGCGGCCGCGGAGCTTCGGCGGATCTGGAAGGCCGCAAAGGACAGCGGCTGTTCGAAGAAGGAGATCAGGGCGCGGCTTTCCAGACTGCGGACCGCCAGACAGCGGTATATGGACATGTACACGGACGGTCTGATCTCCCGCGGGGAATTAAACGAGAGGATCGGAACCATGCGGGAGGAGATCGACCGGCTGGAGGAGGAGCTTAAGCAGGCGAATAGCCCGCTGCCGAAGGAGGAACAGCTGGAAACGGTTTTCAGGAACCTGTTCGGGACGGCGGACGGAGCTGTCTGCGTAAGCCGTCTGACGAATGCGGAGCTAAAGCGGATCATCCGGAAGATCGAGGTGGACAGGGACGGGAACGTGGATATCCATCTGCGGCTGTTCCGGGATACTGGATCCGGCGGAACCGTTCTGACGGCAGGTTACGGTACATAAAGACGTCACAGAGCGGCTGGAGCATATCAATCCGTCCCTGGCGGCCCGCGCGCGCATCGTCCTGGATGTGAACAAGTCGGAGCGCCATATCCGCGGCGGACTGGCGACGAGGGAGAAGTACCAGCACCGTCTTCAGATGTGCAGCAAAGAGGACGAGTGAGAACATTTGCTCATATCGGCCAGGCGTACCGGCATACGATGGTAGAAATCAGACCATGAAAGGCTGAGACAGCATGAATCGGACGGACAGATATGAAACGGGTACATACGCGGGACGGGAGGGAGGCTGCGGCGCCGGCTGTGGTAAGGGGAGGCGCCCCAGAGGCACCGGACGGGCCGCGGGGCTTTTTGCGGCGCTTCTGCTCCTCTCCGCGCTGCTTTTGCCGGCGTGTACCCTGGATAAGGCGGACGACGGGAAGGTGCGCGATCTGGAATTTACGGTGATCGGAGAGGGGGACGCCCCGCAGGAGCTGCAGGAGCTCGTGACGCAGAAGAAGACGCAGCCCTTTAAGCTGACCTACAGCGACGACCAGAACCTGTATATCGTCGTCGGATACGGTCCGCAGAGCACCGGCGGCTACAGCATCACCGTGGAGGAGCTGTACCTGACGGAGAATTCCATTTTCATCGACACCGAGCTGAAAGGACCGGCCAAAGGAGAGACGGTGGCGCAGGAGACCTCGTATCCGCTGGTGATCGTGAAGACGGAATTTCTGGAAGATCCGGTCGTATTCGACTAGAGGGATCCGGGGCCGTGGCCTGGACGGCCGTGGAAGCGGCGGAAGGATGTTTCTTCGTCTGGTACTTGTCAGGCGGTGCGGGAATATGATATACTGATGAAACGCATGGCGTTATGTACAGGTTAAGAGGGATGAAAGTATGATTTTTAAGGATATTTGGCTGGATGTCAAGGCTGTGCAGGAGCGGGATCCGGCGGCGCGCAGCGCGCTGGAGGTGCTTCTGCTGTATCAGGGCGTTCACGCGCTGATCTGGCACCGGTTCGCCCACTGGTTCTATAAGCACCATATGTTTTTTATTGCCAGGCTGATCTCCCAGATCGCCAGGTTCTTCACCCTGATCGAGATCCACCCGGGCGCCCAGCTGGGCCACGGGATCCTGATCGACCACGGCTGCGGCGTAGTCATCGGAGAGACCACGGTAGTGGGCGATAACTGTACCATCTACCAGGGCGTGACCCTGGGCGGCGTCGGTACCCAGAAGGGCAAGCGCCATCCGACCCTCGGCAACAACGTGACCGTAGGAGCCGGAGCGAAGATCCTGGGTTCCTTCGAGGTGGGAGATAACTGCACCATCGCGGCCAACGCGGTGCTTCTGAAGCCGCTGGAGAGCAATGTGACGGCAGTGGGCATCCCCGCCCGCCCGGTGAAGAAGGACGGCGTGCGCCTGCCGTCCGGCAATCCGGAAGCCGTCTCCGCGGAGCGGTGCTGCCGGATGGAGGAGAGGCTGAAGGAGCTGGAGGCTCAGGTGGAAGAGCTGAAGGAACAGCTTCGGAAGGCGGAAGGGCGGCCGGAGGAATGAGAATAGCCCTCCGGACACGCCTCATTCGCGGATCGCGCCGTTACCAGGTGATCAGTTCATCCAGAAGCTCCTGCAGCTCCTTGCTGGATTTGGTCAGATAGATCCGCGTCGTTTCGATATTCTCGTGCCCCAGCAGGTCTGCCAGCAGGGAGATATCGTTGAATTTCGCCAGGAAATTGATGGCGAAGCGGTGACGGAAGGAATGGGGATACACCGTATCCTCGTTGATTCCGTACCGTCTGGCATAGTGCTTCAGCTGCCAGCGGATCCCGCGGCAGCTGATGGGACGGCCCTGCCGGTTGACGAAGAGGAAGCCGCTTTTCTGCTCCTTCGTCTCACACCAGGCCAGGGCTTCCTCAGCCAGGGCGTCTGGCAGGTAGATGCGGCGCAGCTTGCCGCCCTTGGAGTACAGATCCAGGTATCCCAACGCCAGATGCTCTACCTTGATCTGCGTCAGCTCGCTGACCCTGGCGCCGGTCGCGCCCAGGAAGCGCACCACGAAATACCACATGGTCTTCTTATCCTTCTTCAGCCGCCGTTTCAGGTACTCATAGTCCCGGTTGGATATGACGGCGTCGGAGAAGGATTTCTTCTGAATCTTGACGGACTGCAGGTGGAAGCCCTTAAGCGGCAGCCACATGTCTTCGTCGTATTCCACCAGAAAGCGTGTGAAACGGTTCATGGCGTGAATCCGCAGATTCACGGTAGAGGGACGGTACCTGCTGATCAGGTCGCTGCGGAAGCGGCTCAGGTTCTCGGTGCTCATGACCGGATAACGGGAATAAAAGAGCCGTACGCTGCCGGTGTAGGCAGTGACGGTATTGGGAGAGAGACTGTTCTTATTCAGCTGATCTTCGAATTCCTGAATCAGCCTTTTCTGTGCTGAAGTTATCATATGAAATCACCATTTTACAATCTGGTTGACAAGCTTTTTCTGTTCGGTAGGACTTCGGTGCAGGTAGATCCGGGTAGTCTCGATATTCTCATGTCCCAGAATATCGGAGAGCATGGCCAGATCCCCGCTGACCTCGATGAATTTTTTGGCAAACAGATGCCGGAAGGCGTGGGGGTGCAGGACGGAGACGTCCAGACCGTACAGCGCCTCGAATTTGCGCATCTGATAGCGGATGCCGGACGGCGTGAGCGGGTCGCCGAAGCGGTTCAGGAAGACGAAGCCGCTTCGGCGCTTCTCATGGGAGAGCCAGGTCATGCACTCGCTGCGGACCCGCAGAGGGATATAGACCCGCCGGGATTTGTTCCCCTTCGAATAGACGTCCATATATCCGCGGCGCACATCCCCGACCTTCAGGCGTACAAGCTCGCTGATCCGCAGTCCGGTGGTGGCCATGATGCGGATAATGAAATAGTAAAGCCGGTTCCCGTCGCGCAGCAGACAGCGTTTCAGATACTCATAGTCTGCCTGGGAGATGACATTTTCCAGAAATGATCTCTGCTGGACATGGACCATGGCCATATGAAGGTCCGTCAGGTGGAGAAACTCCAGAAAACAGTTCATGGAGCGGATCCGGAGGTTGACGGTCTGGGGGCTGTAGTGCTCCAGAAGGTAGCATTTGTAGAGCCGGAGATTGTTGTAGTTAATGGTTCCGTACAGCTCAAGAAACTGTTCGGCGCCGTACAGGTAGGAGTGAACCGTGCTGTCCGCCAGCTGCCGCCGCGCCAGATAGCTGCGGAAATCGGCCAGCATCCGGTCGCGGGTGGAGCCGCCGTCCTCAGCGGGAGGCAGCCCGTGTCCGGTTTGTTTTTCTGTCATTTCAATCACGTCCTTTTGTTCGTTAAAAATATGTATTCTTAAGTTTATCCACATGAAAAATGAAAATCAAGATGATATACCGAAAATGTCGAATTTTGTCGAAATTTGTCGAAAAGGGTCAGAAAATCAGCCGCACCGCCAGGAATAAGATAGACGGCCGTCTCATACATTGATAAAGAACATGCGGAAAGACGGGTGGCGCGGACGATGCTGGAGCTGATCAAAACCAATATTCATATGAACCGGTGGAAAAGGGATGCCGCCGTTCAGATCACGCTGGATGACGATTTCATTGTGCCGGACACCATGGACGATGTGGGACAGGTGATCATGTCGTCAGGGGATATCCAGGTGGAATCGGTGAAAAATACAGGCGACAAGGTGACGGTAAAGGGGAAGCTGGCGTTTCAGATCCTGTACCGGAAGGAGGAGGGGGGCCTGCAGACGCTGGCGGGCTCGATCGCCTTTGAGGAGCCGGTGAATGTGCCGGAGCTGGAGGAGAAGGACGCGGTCGGCGTATCCTGGGAGCTGGAGGATCTGAGCACCGGGCTGATCAATTCGCGCAAGCTGAGCGTGAAGGCGATCGTGACGCTGCGGGTGAGGGCCGAGGCGCTTTGCGACGCGGAGGCGGCGGTGGATGTGGTGTCCGACGGCGAGGGAGCCGATCCGGAGGTAAGGAAGTGCCGGACGGAGGTGGCGGCCATCGCCGTGCGCCGTAAGGATACCTTCCGCATCCGGGAGGAGATCGCGCTGACCGGCAGCAGGCCCTGCATCGACCGGATCCTGTGGAGCGAGATCAAGACGCGGGGAGTAAGCACCAAGCCTCTGGACGGACAGGTCCATGTGGAAGGAAGCCTGCTGGTGTTTGTGATCTACGAGGGAGAGGGCGAGAATACGCCTGTCCAGTGGCTTGAGGAGTCGGTGCCGTTCTCCGGCGAGGTGGAGCTGGCCGAGTCGGTGGAAGGGATGGTGCCGTCGATCGCTGTGCGGCTGGTACATAAGGAGCTGGAGGCGAAGCCGGATTATGACGGGGAAATGCGTCAGCTGGATCTGGACGCCGTTCTGGAGCTGGATATGAAGCTTTATGAGGAGAAGCCCCTGGAGCTGGTCCGGGATCTGTACGCCGTGGACCGGGAGATCACGCCTCAGACCGGAGAGGTGGAGTTTGACCGGCTTCTGACCAAGAATATCGGGAAATGCAAGGTCACGGAGAAGATCGATCTGGGCGGAGGCGGCCGGATCCTGCAGATCTGTCACTATGACGCGGCGGTCCGGATCGACGAGGTGCAGGCGAGGGACGGAGCGGTGACGGTAAACGGGGTTCTTGATGTCTTCCTATTATATATGACTTCGGATGATACCGAGCCGGTGAAGTCGGTGACAGAGCCGGTGCCGTTTGAATATGCGGCGGAGGCGGAGGGCGCCGGCGAGGACAGCGTGTGCCAGCTGAACGCGGGACTGGAGCAGATCACGGTCGTGATGTTGGGAAGCGGGAACGTGGAGCTGAAGGCGGTGCTGAATCTGGATCTGCTCGTGCTGAAGCCGGTGCGGGAGACCGTGATCGAGAGCGTCTCGGAGGCGCCGCCGGATATGGAGAAGCTGAAGGCCATGCCGGGTATCGTGGGCTATATCGTACAGCCGGGGGACACACTGTGGGAGATCGCCAGGCGCTTTCACACCACGGGCGCCAACGTGAGGAAAATGAGCGGGCTTGAGCGGGAGGAGGTTCAGCCCGGCGACAGGCTGATCCTGGTGAAGGAAGTGGCGAATTAAATTAAAAAATGGATAAAGCTGGATGCACAAAACGCGGTTTGCAGGATATAATAGATTGTAGGGTTCAATGAATATCGGCTCGCCAGCCTATGTGCAGCTTCCCGGTCCGGTATGCGGGACGGGAGAAGGAACTGTAGACGAAAGCAGCGAAAACGCATCCAGCTGGTGCTTCAGATAGATCAGGGCAACCTGGGCGGCGCCGCGTCCTGCTAACGCGGCGGCGTCTACATAATGTGCGGGTCACTATGCGAAGGAAGAGGCGGAGGATGAATTATACTTATCTGGTGAAATGTGCGGACGGGACGCTGTATTGCGGGTGGACAAACCATCTGGATGAGAGGGTTGCCGCTCATAACAGTGGGAAGGGCGCGAAATATACGAAGAGCCGGAGGCCGGTGGAGCTGGTTTATTATGAGGAGTTTGAAACGAAGGAGGAGGCCATGCGGCGGGAGGCGCAGATTAAGAGGATGAGGCGGGGGGAGAAGATGGAACTGGTTTTGCGGGGGCGGTGACGGTGGTGCTTGTTCGTGAGGGGTACGCGAAGGGGGCGCGAAGGGTACGCGAAAGATACGCGGTCGGAAGTCCCACCGTATGCGCTCATGGTTCCGGAGGGAAGAGTCTCT
>CANQME010000014.1 GCA_947624815.1 uncultured Lachnospiraceae bacterium
ATCGTGCTAAATGATCTGAACTGCGGTCAGGGTGCGCTGAACTGCGACCGGGGTGGGCCAGAGCCCCGGAATAATCAGCAAATGGAGATATATGCAGAAAGGGCGCCGGCGGGCGCCCTTTCTGACTGTAGACAAAGCCTTCTGACTGTCGCGGCATCGTATCCGCGCCCGGCATTCAGTTTTCGGATTGAACCAGCGCATCCAGCCACGCCTGGGCCGCGGCCGGGTCGGCGTGCGAGGGATCAAGCGGGAGCATAAAGAGGGCGTTCAGCCCCGGATAATTCTCGTCGCGGGTGATCTCGCCGGTAGTCTCATTGTAGAGGAACGCGCCGTTTTTGTAGAAGGTTCCGTCGTTGACGCCGATGTAGACGCCGCGGTCGGCGAACAGCTCCACATTGGTCGTCTCCAGGATCCGGTACCGGACGCCGTCGATGACTAGCTCCGAGTAGGAACCCTTCAGGGTAACGGCGTTGTAGTTCTGAGGATCCAGTCCTTTCACATAGGGAGAGACGAAAAATGCTTCGTCGCCGTATGCGTCGTCAGAGGTGGCCTGCATCGGCGAGCCGTCGGCATGTTCGATGGCCACAACGGTATAGAGACAGTCGTCTTCCAGCGCCAGATAGTTTCCGGCGGAGGACATATAAAAGGTTCTGTTGCTGCCGTGTTCCAGGAAGTCGCTGATATTTTCTCCGGCAACTGCGCCTAAAAGCGTGACCCGATAATTGCCGTAAGTCTGCGATTCATTGACCAGAACCGCGTCTTTGCCTGTAAATGCGTCCGCCAGCTTCAGATCGCCGTGACTTTGCGCCACATCCTTTGCTCCAAGCAGTCTCCATGCGGCGTAGGTGGTGACGGAGCCGACGGCCAGGATGCAGCAGATGGCGGCTGCGGTAGCGAAGCGGGCGCGCGGGCGCGGCCTGCGGCGGGTTTCGGTACCTGTAATTTCCTTTCCCTGGTTGAGAATACGCCGGTTAAGCAGGGGATCCGGCGTCATATCGGGAGTAAGGGCCTGTTTCAAAAGATCATCCATATTATGTTTCATTGAAAACCTCCTTAAGATCCTGTTCCAACAGTTTCTTTGCTTTGTGGAGCCTGCTCTTGACGGTACCCGCAGGGATCTGCAGAGCCGCCGCGATCTCCGGGATCTTCATATCTTCCATGTAGAACAGGAGAACCGGGATGCGATACCGGTCGTGAAGACGGGCGACAGCCTGCCGCACGGCCCGGGCTTCCTCGCTGGCGATGACCGTATCCAGTGGGTCGGGTGTATCGGAGGCGGGTTCGCCGCCGGAGGCAGGGGATCCGAAGTCGGAATCCCATGACGCTGTAAATGTGCCTGCCGCAGGTGCGCGGTCCCCGCCTGCCTCCCGCAGGGAATCCAGCGACGCCACCGGACCTGTGATCCGCCGCCGCAGGGACATTTTTCGACGCCGGTTCCGCCAGAGGTTTATGGCGACGGACAGCAGGGCGCTTTTCGGATTCCCGTTCGCATCCAGCCGCCCGGAGATCTCCGCGGCAGTAAGGAAGGTGTCCTGATACAGATCGTCGGCCTCCCCGCGGCTGCGGGTAAGGTAGCAGCAGAAGGAATAAAGATCCCTGCCGTATAGCTCTATGTAGTTTTCCAGGTCGCTCATGTGCATAAGCAAGGCTCCTTCATCTTGTATTTTATTCCGGAAAGGACGCCGAAGGCGCCTTCCGCGGCGGACGTCCGCGGACAGGATGACTGTCCTTCATTACTATATTGTAACAGAAAATGGATTCGGTTCACGAATGATATCAAAAAAGGGAATCCACTCGGATCGATTCTCTGTCAGGCAGAGAAAAGGGATACCAAATGGATTCCCGATAGTTGGCAATATGATGGGGCGTGTTCGGAAGATATTGGTCACGTAAGACTGAGAAGAGCCGCTGCGTTTCCTCCGAGGATGGACCGCTTCTCGGCGTCGGTCAGCGGCATCCGCTCGATCCGGCTGATGTAGTCCGCCTGGTCTTCCCATGGGGAATCGGTGGCGAAGAGGATCCGGTCTGTGCCGTGCTTTCTGGCGAGGCGCACGAAGGCTTCGTCTGTCAGGTTCATGGTGCGGAACGGAGGCTGGTCTGCATTCGCACACGGCGTGATCGGGCCGATGGCGAAGGCCGTATCCATCCAGACGGGAGCGCCGGCCAGGTCGCGTTCGACCGCATCCCAGCAGGCCCAGCCGCCCATGTGGGCCAGCACCAGACGCTGGGGCCGGACTTCCTTCAGCACATGGAGGATCTGGGCCACAGAGCAGTAATCGTGGTCGTGGATGCCGATGTCGATGCCGGCGTGGGTGATAAGGATGAGTCCCAGTTCATTAGCATAGTCCAGGATCCGCATCATGCGGGGATCGTCGAAATCCACGCCCTGATAGGCCGGATGAAGCTTGATGCCGGGAATACCGGCGTCCCTGAGGCGGCGGAGCTCTCCGCGGTAATCCTCAAGATCCGGGTGGATGCCGCCGAAGGTGATGATACCCTGGGCACGCAGCGTCTCCTGTCCGGCGATCAGCGAGGAATTCACTTTCTCCACCTGGCCTGCGTAGGTCATCACCGGCAGGTTGACGGACCAGTCCACGCCCGCATGCTTCATGGAAGCGGCCAGCGCGTCTGCAGAGCCGTCGGTGAAAGGAGCGCTGCAGGACTTTGCCGCCAGCTTCTCTACGATCCCGGAGGACACCTTCTTTGGAAATGTATGGGTATGAAAATCTATGATCATCGGGAATCCCCTTTCGTCTTTTTCTTCCTATCATCATAGGGGAACTTCGCCCCGAAGTCAATCACCGGAGAAAAAATCATTGGAGTTCTGTTCTCGGCATAAATATGAAGCAGCTTTTGTTGGTGGCGGCAGGCGCGTCTGTTTCGCACGTATGCTGTATTGGGATGGTTTTGAGGTCTGTGTCTTGCACAGTATCGGAATGCTGACATGGGGACGGACTGGCGTAGGATGATGGGGAAGGAGCCGAATCATGCTGAATAATATCTGGGCGTTCATGATCCTTACGGGGATCGTCTGGGCCGCTTTTCACGGGAATATCGCCGCTGTGACGCAGGGGCTTCTGGACGCGGCCGCTGACGCGGTCAGCATCTGCATTACCATGCTGGGCGTCGTCGCCATGTGGACAGGCGTTTTGAAGATCGGAGAGCGATCCGGCCTGATCGACCGGCTGGCAGGCAGGATGGAGCCGATCCTTCGTTTCCTGTTCCCGGAACTGCCTGCGGATCACCCGGCGCGCCGCTTGATTGCCGTAAATATGATCGCGAATATTCTGGGACTTGGATGGGCCGCCACGCCTGCGGGGCTGCAGGCTATGAAGGAGCTAAGGCAGCTGGAGGAAGAGCGGAACAGCGCTTCTTCGCCGGGGATTGCCAGCCGGGAGATGTGTACATTTCTGATTATCAATATATCTTCTCTGCAGCTCATTCCGGTGAACATGATCGCCTATCGCGGTCAGTATGGCAGTGCGGAGCCGGCGGCCATCGTCGGGCCCGCGATCGCGGCGACGGCGGCAAGCACGCTGGCTGCAGTCGTGTTCTGCAAGATGATGAACCGCAGAAGCGGGAGGTCGGGACGGCCGGATTGAGCCTGCGGACAAATCGTCGTGACAGTCAGAACCCGACGCCAGAAGGGTCACGTGTTGGTAAAACCGCAGCAGCAACCAGATTCCTGCGACTGCAGAACCGCCGGTCGTTGGCGTTGTCATGCCGGCAGAACCGCCGCAACAACCAGATTCCTGTGACTGCAGATCCGCCGACTGCCGGCACTGTCATATCGGCAGAACCGCTGCGGCGGAATATATGCGGGGACAGCTCCATATGTATGTAGAAAAACAGGATGTTTTCACATGAGATTGATTCTGTGGCTTTCTGATTTTCTGATTCCCCTGACCGTTCTTTACATCGTCGGCTTCGGCGTGCTGATGCGGCGGCCGGTCTACGACGACTTCGTGGAAGGCGCGAAGGAAGGCGCCGGAACCGTATTCAGCGTGTTTCCCACGCTAGTCGGACTGATGACCGGCGTGGGTGCGCTGCGGTCGTCCGGCGTTCTGGACGCGCTGACCGATACGCTTGGGCAATGGATGTCGGCGGCGGGACTTCCGTCCCCGCTCCTGCCGGTGGCGGTCGTGAAGCTGTTCTCGTCCGGCGCGGCCACCGGCCTGGCGCTGGATATTTTCAAAACCTATGGACCGGATTCGCAGTTGGGGCTGGCAGCGTCGCTGATGCTCAGCAGCACGGAGACGGTATTCTACACGATGAGCATTTATTTCCTGTCCGTCAACGTGAAAAAGACCCGCTATACACTGCCCGGAGCGCTTCTGGCGACTGCGGCCGGAATTGCCGCCAGCATATTCCTGGCCGGCCGTCTGTGAGAGGCCGGTGGTCAGTGCGAGAGCATCCGTCCCGCCGGCCAAGCGAGAGCATCCGTCCCGCCGACCAAGCAAGAGCATCCGTCCCGCCGGCCAAGCAAGAGCATCCGTCCCGCTAGCCAAGCGAAGGTATCCGTCCGGCCAGGTGTGTGCGGGAGAATCCGACCGGCCAGGCGCGAGCGCCTGCGGCCGGCCGCCTGTGAGCGCCCTCCCCTCAGTTCAGAGACTGCGACAGAAGCCATACCTGGAAATCTTCCCGGATCACGGTGAACGGCGCCGGCCCTTCGTCCAGAAGGAACTGGTGGAAGTCCTTCAGGGAGAACGCGCTTCCAAGCGCTTCCCGCGCCTGATCCCGCATCTGGATGATCTCCAGGTAGCCCACGTAGTATTCCAGATAATTCACCGGCGTGCTGAGCATGATGTTGTAGACGCTTTCCACCAGGCTTTCGTCGCTGACGTCGAAGTAGGGAGCGAGAAATTCCTTCACCTGCTCCCGCGTCCAGCCGAAATAATTGATATTGATATCAATGATGGCGTGCAGGCCCAGGCTGGCCGCCGCATTGTGGGCCAGAAGGCTCCCCAGCTCCGGCGAAAGGCCGTTCTCCGTGGTGTAGGAGTAGTTCTCCACATAGAAGGCCCAGCCTTCGCTGTAGCTTGTGAAGGAAAGGATCCTGCGCAGGCTGTCGTTGCAGTGGGACAGGAAATAGGTGTTCTGGTACATATGTCCCGGGATCCCTTCGTGCGCCAGCGTGGTATACAGCGCCTGGGAATCCGAGGTACTGTCCGGATTGATATAAATGATGCAGTCGTCGTAGTCGTCGATGGGAGGAACCAGGAAAAAGGCGGGCCCCAGGGTATGAGCCAGTTCCTCCGGCACGTATTTGGTCACATAATTGCATTCAGGGCACTCAGGAAAGTCTTCGGTGATCTGGGACGCAAGCTGCGTAAGGATCTGCTCCGGGCCGGTATAGGCGAAGGAATAATCCATGATCTGGTCGGCGGTCTCCGGATGCTTCTCAATGATCTCCGTCATGTCCTGCAGATCCGAGTCAATCTGTGCGGAAATGGCGTCGCGCAGGGCTTCGATGCTTTCATAGGAGGTTCCGATCGAGGAGTTGACCAGATATTCATAATAGCGCCTGCCTTCGGGATCATAATATAGTCCCTGGTCATTGGTACTGCTGCCCTTCAGCTGCGTCAGTCCGTCCAGAAGAAGGTCGTAAGCCGGAACGAAATGTCCGTCGATCACGGCCCGGTTCTTCTCCTTGTATTCCGTCCGTTCCTCCGGAGTAAGGCCGTCGAAGGCGTCGATCCGCTGATCGAACATGGAGGTCATGAAATTGCGGTCAGACGGCAGCCGGTATGCGGCGCATTCCTCCACGATCTGATCGACGCAGGCGTCGGTCATAAACAGCCCCGCCGCCGCTTTCTCCCGCTCGAATTCCAGGATCTGTCCGTAGTAATCGTCAATATCGGAAAGGAGCGTCAGATAGTCGTCGATATCCTGACGCTTACGGAACGAAAATTCCGCCAGCAGGATGGGAAGCTGGGCCTGTACGCCGGTGGAAGGCGTCAGTGGCTGATAATACAGCTCCAGACCGTCTCCGGATTCCTCCAACCGGAACGCCTCGTCTAAGATCCGGTAGGTCAGCTGCTGCTCTTCGCTGAGAAGCGTCGGATCGATCTGCCTGAGCTCCGCCCGGAATTCCTTCTGACGGCTTCTGGCGTTCTGCATCTCCGTCAGGGAGAAACTGCCGAAATCCGGCGTGAAATCGGTGATGCCGTAATCTTCCGGAGAGATCAGCGAGTAGTGGAGATTCAGGAAGGAATCGCCCAGCTGCTCCTGAAGGAAACGCCGGCTCCAGCCGTCAAAGGAGGTGCGGGCCTGCGCAGCGGCCTCCTGCCTGTCTTCGGCGCTTATGGAAGAGCCGGCGTCCGACGTGTCGAAACCTGCACTGCCGGAACCTGCACCGCCGGAACCTGCGTTGCCGGAGCCCTGCGGGCCCGCCGGGTTCGCTGCATTTCCCGGCAGGTCTGCGGAATCCGCCGCATTCCCTGGCAGGTCCGCGGAATCCCCAGCGTGCGTCTCTGCCGGAGTTGGCGGAGCCTGACCGCCGGTTTGGGAACAGGCGGCAAGCAGGATCACGAGCGCGGCGCATAGAAGGAAACAGATCCCCGCGCGCCGCGGCCGTAACCGGCGCCCGGCGGACGGGATCGATCGTATAGTCGGTTTATTCATGGTTAAACCCTCCATTTTTATAGTATAATTTATATTGGCAGGTTTGACAACTCATGAAAAAAGATTGACGAAAGCCATGAAAAAAGGTACACTGATATAAACGTCCGGCAGCGGAAGCCGTAAGGCTGCCGGAAGACCGGAAATGCTTCGGAGGGAACCGGGCCACGGCGCATCCGCAGCGGCGGCAGCCGGGAATACCAGGAAGGAGAAACCTACATGTGTGACAAATGCAAGAAACAATATTATATTACCACTGCGATCGCCTATACGTCGGGCAAGCCGCATATCGGCAACACCTACGAGATCGTGTTGGCGGACAGCATCGCCCGCTATAAGAGGGCTCAGGGCTACGACGTGTTCTTCCAGACCGGCACCGACGAGCACGGCCAGAAGATCGAGCTGAAGGCCCAGGAAGCCGGCGTGACGCCGCAGGAGTTCGTGGACGGCGTGGCTGCGCAGATCAAGTCGATCTGGGATCTGATGAACACCTCCTATGACAAGTTCATCCGCACCACGGATAAGGATCACGAGCTTCAGATCCAGAAGGTCTTTAAGAAAATGTACGACCAGGGGGACATTTACAAGGGCTATTACGAGGGCCTGTACTGCACGCCCTGCGAGTCCTTCTGGACCGAGTCCCAGCTGGTAGACGGCAAGTGTCCGGACTGCGGACGGGAGGTGAAGCCCGCCCGGGAAGAGGCGTATTTCTTCCGTATGAGCAAGTACGCGGACAGGCTGATCCAGTATATCAACGACCATCCGGAGTTTATCCAGCCGGTGTCCCGCAAGAACGAGATGATGAACAATTTCCTGCTTCCGGGGCTGCAGGATCTGTGCGTGTCCAGAACGTCCTTTACATGGGGCATTCCTGTGACCTTTGACCCGAAGCATGTGACCTATGTGTGGCTGGACGCGCTGACCAACTACATCACCGGCATCGGCTACGACTGCGACGGCAACAGCTCCGAGCGTTTTAAGAAATACTGGCCTGCGGATCTGCATCTGATCGGCAAGGACATCATCCGGTTCCATACGATCTACTGGCCCATTTTCCTGATGGCGCTGGATCTGCCGCTTCCGAAGCAGGTGTTCGGCCATCCGTGGCTGATGATGAGCGGCGGCAAGATGAGCAAGTCCAGGGGCAATATCATTTACGCCGACGACCTGGTACGCTTCTTCGGCGTGGACGCGGTGCGCTATTATGTGCTGCACGAGACGCCCTTTGACAATGACGGCAACGTGGCCTGGGATCTGATCGTGGAGCGGTTCAATTCCGATCTGGCCAATATCCTGGGGAACCTGGTGAGCCGGACCATTTCCATGAGAAACAAGTACTTCGGCGGCGTCGTGCATAAGACCGGCGTGGAAGAGGAGACGGATGCGGATCTGAAGACCACGGTTCTGGAAGCCGTGAAGAAGGTGGACGCGAAGATGGAGGAGCTGCGGGTGGCGGACGCCATCACGGAGATCTTCGGGATCTTCCGCCGCAGCAACAAATATATTGACGAGACTACGCCATGGGCGCTGGCGAAGGATGAAGCGAAGAAGGACAGACTTTCGGAGGTGCTTTATAATCTGACGGAGGCCATTACCATCGGCGCGTCGCTTCTGGAGCCGTTCATGCCGGAGACCTCGCAGAAGATCCTGGCTCAGCTGAACACCCAGAAGCGGGAGCTTTCGCAGATGGGTGAGTTCGGATTGTATCCGGACGGCGGCAAGGTGACGGAGAAGCCGGAGATCCTGTTCGCCAGACTGGACGTGAATGAGATCATGGAGAAGGTGAACGCCATGAACGAGGAGAGGGAGGCGGCGCAGGAGGCCGGGAATGCGGCGGATTCTGCAGATGCGGCAGCCGGGAAAGCGGAAGCGGCAGGAGCGGGAGCCGGGAGCGCAGCGGCAGGAGCCGCGGACGGCGGCAAAGCGGCAGACGGGAGCGCGGCTGGAACCGCGGACGGCGCCGGCAAAGCGGCAGACGGGCAGCAGGCGGACGCGAAGGGCGCGGCCGTCGCGGCGGGAGAGGTTGCTCAGGAGCTGTCTGTGGAGGCGAAGCCGGAGGTCACCTATGACGATTTCGCGAAGCTGCAGTTTGCGGTGGGCGAGATCATCGCCTGCGAGGAAGTGAAGAAGTCGAAGAAGCTTCTCTGCAGCCAGGTGAAGATCGGCGGAGAGGTCCGCCAGATCCTCAGCGGCATCAAGTCCCAGTATACACCGGAGCAGATGGTGGGCAAGAAGGTCATGGTTCTCATGAACCTTGCTCCCCGCAAGATGGCTGGTCTGGAATCCCAGGGCATGCTCCTGTGCGCCGAGGACGCGGAGGGCAATCTGGCCCTTATGACGCCGGAGACGGATATGCCGTCCGGAGCGGAGATCTGCTGACAGGCGGCCGGATAACAGACGGAGACCTTATAACTGGCGGCATATCGGAAGAAGTGTTTCCGGTATGCCGCCGTGTTGGCGTCAGCGGGAATCCGGCCGGGGCGGAGAAGGATCCGCCCGGAAGGATGGAATGATGTATTAACGGGAGCGGCTGTTTCGCAGAGTATGCGGAACAGCCGGAAGAGATACCGGGGGTGGACGATAGATGGAAGAGGAACGGAAGGAGATATACCCGACGGCGGGATATGGGCCAACGGAAGACGCGCAGCCGGAGCCTGCGAAAGCACGGCCGCGGTACCAGGTGCTGAGCGGAAGCACGCTAAAGCTGATCGCCCTGATCACGATGATCATCGATCATGTGGGCGCGGCGGTCCTGGAAGCAGGCATCATACAGGGTTATAACACGGGAGCCTTAAACATTTCCTATGAGACGGCGCTGTTCTGGTGGAATGTGGACAGCGTGCTGCGGGCGGTCGGACGCATTTCGTTCCCGATCTACTGCTTCCTGATCACGGAAGGCTTCCTGCATACGCGCAGCCCCAGGAATTACGCGATACGGCTTGGGATCTTCGCGCTGGTGTCGGAAATCCCCTTCGATCTGGCGTTCTACCGCACCTGGTTCTACGCCGATCATCAGAATGTATTTTTCACGCTGCTTTTGGGGCTTTTGGCCATCGTGGCAGTCGATTACTACGAGAAACGCGGGAACAACCGGTGGGGCGGCCTGGCGGTTGCGCTCTGCTTCATCATGCTGGGCGATGTGCTTAAGACGGATTACGGCGCGTTCGGCGTGTTCTTCATCGTGGTGCTGTACGCGTTCCGCAACTGCGGCTGGATCCGGACGGTGATTGGCTGCGTTCTGCTGGCCTGGGAGACGACCGCGCCGCTGGCCTTTATCCCGATCCAGATGTATAACGGGGAAAAGGGCAGGCTGCGGCTGAAATATTTCTTTTACGCGATCTATCCGGTGCATCTGCTGATCCTTTACGGGATCTGCACGGCGCTTCTGCGGTAGGAGCGGCCGCGGAGAGGACGGGATACGGAGCCGGCGCCGGATCATGGCGGCCGGGGAACGGACCCTGGCGGAATGCGGTGAAGCCGGGATACTGGAATCTGCGCCGGATCATGACGGCCGGGGAGCGGGCCCGGACGGAAAGCGGCGAAAGAGAGGGAGATTTGACAGATATGATCTTTGACACGCATGCGCATTATGACGATGACGCGTTTCAGGAGGACAGGGAAGAGCTGCTGGCCGGTCTTGCGGCGGCCGGCGTCGGTACGGTGGTGAACGTTGGGGCGAGCATCGCTTCCACGAAGACCACGCTTGCGCTGGCGGAGCGGTATCCGTTCATCTACGCGGCGGTGGGCGTTCATCCCAGTGAGACGGCGGAGATGGATGAAGACGGGATGAAGTGGCTTGAGGAAATGTGCGCCGCTCCGAAGACGGTCGCCGTCGGGGAGATCGGCCTGGATTATCACTGGGACGAACCGGCGCGGGAGGTGCAGAAGCGCTGGTTCCGGGAGCAGATCCGGCTGGCGCGAAGGACGGGCCTTCCGATCATCGTTCACAGCCGGGACGCCGCGAAGGATACGATGGACATTATAAAGGAGGAGAACGCGGCGGAAGCCGGCGGCGTGATCCACTGCTTCTCGTACGGGGTCGAGGTGGCCCGCGAGTATCTGGATATGGGGTTTTATATCGGCGTCGGCGGCGTGCTGACCTTTAAGAATGCGAAGAAGCTGAAGGAGGTCGTGGCGTATATGCCGGTGGACCGGCTGCTTCTGGAGACGGACTGTCCCTATATGGCTCCGACGCCTCACCGGGGAGAGCGGAATTCGTCCGTGTATCTGCCGTTGGTGGTAAAGGCGGTCAGCGAGATCAAAGGGATCCCGGAAGAAGAGGTCGTCGCGGCGACAGAGGCGAATGCACGGCGGATGTACCGGATTGCGTGAGTACGGTTCGGGCCGGAAAACGCGGCGGCCAGTGTGGATCTGGCGGAGCCGGCCGGAAACACGTTAGCTGCGCGGACTGTCCTGGCCGGGGTGGGACTGTGATGCCGGTGCGGGTCAGACCGGTAGGAGACGGCAGCAGGCGAGTTGTCAGGGAAACCGAGAATAGTAGAGAGAGAAAGGACATGCACCATGCCGACGCTTGGCAGCCCGAAGAACACGATAGAGATCATTCAGAAGTATCATTTCATGTTTCAGAAGAAATACGGCCAGAATTTCCTCATCGACACCCATGTCCTGGACAAGATCGTCCGGGCGGCGGAGGTGACGAAGGAGGACTGCGTTCTGGAGATCGGTCCCGGTATCGGCACCATGACCCAGTATCTGGCGGAGAACGCCGGTCATGTGGTGGCGGTGGAGATCGATCCGAACCTGATCCCGATCCTTGAGGAGACGCTGGCGGATTACGGCAACGTGACCCTGATGAACGCGGACATCCTGAAGGTGGATATCGGGGAGATCGCGCGGGAATACGGCGGCGGGCGGCCCCTGAAGGTCGTCGCGAATCTGCCGTATTATATCACGACGCCGATCATCATGAACCTGCTGGAAGGCAGCGCGCCGGTCGGCAATATCACGGTCATGGTTCAGAAGGAAGTGGCGGACCGGATGCAGACCGGTCCCGGCGGGAAGGAATACGGCGCGCTTTCCCTGGCAGTTCAGTATTATGCGGAGCCGTATCTCGTGGCCAATGTGCCGCCGAACTGCTTTATTCCCCGCCCGGCGGTGGGGTCGGCGGTGATCCGGCTCAGGAAGCTGCCGCGGCCGGCGGTGGAGGTAAGGGATCCGGAGCTGATGTTTAAGCTGATCCGGGCGTCCTTTAACCAGCGGAGGAAGACTCTGGCAAACGGACTCGGCAACGCGGCGGAGCTGACGTTTCCGAAGGAGAAGATCGCGGAGGCGATCGCAGCCTGCGGTCTGGAGCCTGCGGTCCGCGGAGAGACGCTGACGCTGGAGCAGTTCGCGCGGTTGGCGGACACTCTGGCAGACTGAGTGTGCAGCCGGTCTCCGGCGGAGAACCGCAGCAGACAGACGCCGGCGGGTGATCTGTCTGAAGAGACAGAAAACACAATAGAAAGAAGATCGAAGACAACATCCGGGATGCGGCAGGGAAAAAGCCGGGATACGGCAGAGCAGACAGCCGGACACGGAAAAGCACGGATGGAATCCGGGTAAATTCAGATACATAAGATCGGGAGGAATCAGAATGTTAGGAATCATCGGAGCCATGACCCAGGAGGTCGCGGCGCTTAAGGAGGCCATGAGCGGCGTGGAGGTCCGCACGGTGGCCGGGATGGATTTTTATAAAGGCACGATTTACGATCAGGACGTGGTGGTGGTGCGGTCCGGGATCGGCAAGGTGAACGCGGCCGTCTGCTGCCAGATCCTGGCGGACCGCTACGGCGTGGACGCGGTGATCAATACCGGCATCGCCGGTTCCCTGCGTTCGGAGATCAATATCGGCGATATCGTCCTCTCTTCGGACGCGCTGCAGCATGACATGGACGCGACCGGCTTCGGATACCCGGTGGGCGTGATCCCGCAGGCGGACGTATCCGTCTTCCCCGGGGACGCGGCGCTGATCCAGGCGGCAAGCGAGAGCTGCGCGAGGGTGAATCCGGAGATCGGCATCCATATCGGGCGCGTGGTCAGCGGCGACCAGTTCATATCCGACAAGGCGAAGAAGCGGTGGCTGACGGAGATGTTCGCGGGCTACTGTACCGAGATGGAGGGCGCGGCCATTGCGCAGACGGCGCATCTGAACGGGATCCCGTTCCTGATCATCCGCGCAATCTCCGACAAGGCGGACGATTCCGCGGAGATGGACTACGAGGAATTCGAGGCGAAGGCCATTGAGCACAGCGTAAGGCTGGTGCTTGATATGATCCGAAGCGGAGGCGCGTCCCGGTGACGCGTTCCGCGTGAGGAAACGGCCCGGCCTGAGGCGTTCAGATTCGCCCTCAACCGGGTTGAGAATCGTTTCCTGTCAGTATTTGACGAACGATTCTAGGCGTTCTTAACTTCCCAAAAGAAAAATCAACCGCTATAATGATGGCGTTAACCGGACATGCGGACCCATACATCAGAGAGCGCGCAAATGATGGCAGAGGACGGCGTGGACGGCGGAGCAGCTTATCATGACAGAAAGGGGAGTTATGCAATGATGATTCAAATCCTGGAATCGGGACAGGCATTGTACGCGCTGGCGGCTGTCTGTGTGCTGGGGCTTCTGGCCAGGCTGACGGCGCGGACTCTCTACAAAAGACTGATCAGGGAAACCGACAACATGGCACTCACGAAGAACCGCTATCTGCGGGAATTTAAGCAAAAGGCGGAGAATACATACCGGCTGAACCAGGGGGTCGCCAACACCCAGGCGTATCTGGAGAAGCAGCTGTCGGCCTACCGCTTCCTGGGGATCGGCCTAAACGGCTGGGCCGGGCTGGCCGGACAGATGACGCTTCTGTGCTTCCTGCTCGGCGGGGCGGAGTCATTTCTGGCCTACTGGTACCGGTGCGATACCTATTATATCGTCCTGTACGCCTCCATCGGCATTCTGACGGGGCTTCTGACCATGGTTCTGGATATCGGCGTGAACCTGCCGGAGAAGCATTCCCAGCTGATCTGCGTTCTGCAGGATTATCTGGAGAATTCCCTCTGGGGCCGTCTGGCCCGGGAGACGGCGGCGGAGGAAGGTCCGAGGGCGGTCATCCGGGAAAATGTCCGCGACATCGGGCAGACGGACCGGGACGGCGTCAGGGAAATGCCGGACCGCGATGCCGCGGGGCGTGAAGCCGCCGGCAGCGTGATCCGCGGAGAGATCCGCAGCATTGCCCGCACAGCCCGCACATCAGAGAGGGACGGCACGGCGCTTTCCGGAGAGGGAGACGGCCGGGAACGGACCGGGGAGCGGGGCGCCGATTTCGGCAGTGACGCCCGCCCGCTGAACCGCAGCCAGCGGCGCAGCGAGCGGGCCGTAAGGAAGAACGGACTGAAGGCCGCGGAGGAAGAGCCCGCCGCGGACCGGGGCAGGCCGGCCCCGGACGAGCTGAGGCGCAGCCTAGAGCAGATCGCCGCCAGCCGCGAGAAGAGCCGGATGGACGGCGACTGGCTGAAGGGGCTGTCGCCGGACGAGCTGGATCTGGTGGGAGAGATTCTGAAGCAGTATCTGCAGTAGCAAAGCTTCGTCCTGCCGGGACAGATTATTTCCAAAAACTGCATATTTCGTATCGCAAATAGAGACAGAATATGTTATACTGTATACACAGACCAAGGGTTTTGGTACCGTCCGTTTACCGGTGCGGGAGACGGCGCCGGAACAGGAGGCCGCGCTTACTGACAGGCACTACCTGACAATATGATAAAAGGAGAGTGTATTACCATGGGAAGAGAAGTAACGTTTGATTATTCGAAGACAGCCGGAGTCGTTTCCGCGGAAGAGATCGCGAATATGAAGGCTTCCGTCCTCTGCGCGAAGGACGTTCTGGTCTCGAAATCCGGCGCGGGGAACGATTTTCTGGGCTGGATCGATCTGCCGGTCGATTATGACAAGGAAGAATTTGCGCGGATCAAGAAGGCGGCGGCCAAGATTCAGAGCGATTCCGACGTGCTTCTGGTCATCGGCATCGGCGGTTCCTATCTGGGAGCCCGCGCGGCGATCGAATTTCTGACCCACAGCTTCTACAATGTGCTCGACAAGGCGGACCGGAAGACGCCGGAGATCTATTTCGTAGGAAACAGCATCAGCAGCAAGTATATCAGAGATCTGCAGGATGTACTGAAGGGGAAGGATTTCTCCATTAATATCATCTCCAAGTCCGGCACCACCACCGAACCGGCCATTGCGTTCCGCGTGTTCAAGGAGATGCTGATCGAGAAGTATGGCAAAGAGGAAGCCAATAAGAGGATCTATGCGACCACCGACAAGGCGAGAGGCGCCCTGAAGAGCCTGGCGAACCAGGAGGGCTACGAGAGCTTCGTAGTACCGGACGACGTGGGCGGCCGTTTCTCGGTTCTGACGGCGGTGGGTCTGCTTCCGATCGCGGTCAGCGGCGCGGATATCGACGGGCTGATGGCAGGCGCGGCTTACGGGCGTGAGAAGGCCCTGAATACCCCCTATGAGGAGAACCCGGCGCTTCTGTACGCGGCAGTCCGCAACATCATGCTCCGGAAGGGCAAGAACGTTGAGATCGTGGCCAATTATGAACCCAGCCTTCACTATGTTTCCGAGTGGTGGAAGCAGCTCTACGGCGAGAGCGAGGGCAAGGATCAGAAGGGCATCTTCCCGGCGGCGGTCGATCTGACCACCGATCTGCACTCGATGGGACAGTTTATCCAGGACGGCGCGCGCATTATGTTTGAGACCGTGATCTGCGTGGAAGAGTCCGAAGCGGAAGTGGTGCTTAAGAAAGAGGACGTCGATACGGACGGCATGAACTATCTGGCCGGCAAGACGGTCGATTTTGTGAATAAGAGTGCGATGAACGGCACGATCCTGGCCCATACCGACGGCCATACGCCGAATCTGAAGGTGAACGTGCCGGCGCAGGACGCTTACAGCCTGGGGCAGCTGTTCTATTTCTTCGAATTTGCCTGCGGCGTCAGCGGCTATCTGCTGGGCGTGAATCCGTTCAATCAGCCCGGCGTGGAGAGTTATAAGAAGAACATGTTCGCGCTCCTTGGAAAGCCCGGTTACGAGGCGGAGCGGGAAGCGCTGTTAAAGCGGCTGTAAGACATGACATGGATACATGGCTGACCAAAAGCCGCCCGCTGCGGAAGCGAATCCGCAGCGGGCGGCTTTCATAGGTTCATTCAGACCGGTTCAGACTGCTTAATCCTGCGGCCCCAGATACCTGGAACTGCCGAAGCCAAGGATCATCATGAAGATCGGTCCCAGGAAGATCAGGCCGATCGCGAAGCCGGTGCCGTGACCGAAGGATTGGGACAGCTTGATGGTGGCCAGAATGCCGATCACCATGGCGGCGACCGAACCGACCGCGCCTACATAGGCGGCCCAGCTGTCGATGGCTCCGAGAATGAGTCCGGCGACGATGCAGGCAAGCCATACCCAGTACATATACGGAACCTTCCAGGAGATCCGAAACTGGGTGTACTGGTTATAGAACGGGATAATGGACTTCCATCCGGGCTGACCGGCCTTGGTGAAGACTCTCCAGTAGGCGATTACCTGCAGGATATACCAGATGAGTGCGATCACCAGATAGGTGCCGAGCGCGGCCAGAAGAAATGCTGCAGCTTCATTCATAGAAAATTCCCCCTTTTATGGAAAAAGTTCGTTACAGTTGTTATACTATACCCGTTTGCGAAATTTGTCAAACCTACTCTTCAATTATCTGAATTTCCAGATAATCGAAGGGAATCTGTTCGATAAAATGGTCCTGGCCGAACCGGGTCCGGGACCGCCGTTTGAATTCCTCCACATTCGCGTCCAGCCAGATCGGTTTGCCCAGATCCAGGGCGTAGCAGATCTCGTCCAGCGCCTGAAAGACCATCTGCGTCCGGGACAGGCTGTAATCCCCGTTGGAGACGGTGACGTCCCTTATGACTTTATTGTTCCTGATCAGTTTCCCCCACATACGAAACATCCGGATGCCCCCCTTTCAGAGTCAAGATATCATCTTGCAGACAGGTTGTCAAGACCGTGCCGGGGATTTGCGCGGATCGTGTCGGGGATTTGCACGGACCGTGCCGGGGATTTGCGCGGACCGTGCCGGGGATTTGCGCGGACCGTGCCGGGGATTTGCACGGACCGTGTCGGGGATTTGCACGGACCGTGCCGGGGATTTGCGCGGACCATGTCGGGGATTTGCGCGGATTCCGGCGGAGTTAAATTTTGCCGTATGTACGGCCGTATCTTGTAAGTTGTCAGATTTTGGTGTATACTTTTCCTGTAAATCATGAAAAGTGCGTGAAAGGGCGTGGGCCTGACGGCGCGCGGTGCGTGGAAGGGGGAGCGTTTGTTATGGCAGGAATCGTGGATTACCGGACATTTCTACAGCAGGCAAGAGCAGAGGTGCAAAATCTGCAGGCGCTGGAGGCGCGCCGCGACCAGGCGCTGCTGGACAAACGCCAGAGCGGCCGCGTCCTGGAGAACGAGAAAAAGGCTCTGGAGGAGGACATCCGCCTTACGACGAAAACGCGGCGGGACGAGGCCGCCGCCGTTTACGATAAGCAGATCGCGGAGAAGGAGGAGAAGCTGCGCGGCGTGAAGAGCAGCCGGGACGACGCCAGGGGCCAGGGCGTGAAGGCGCGGATCGACGCGGAGACGGCCGGTCTGCGGGCCGAGAATCAGGAGCTGAAGGAGCAGATCCGTATCCTGTTTAAGAAATACTATGTGCCGTCCTTCTGCAATAACTGGTACTATTATGCGGTCTACTGCCCGAAACGGCTCTGGGAATATCTGGCGCTGTTTCTGTCGGCGGCGGCGGGACTGCTTCTGGCGCCATGGATCCTGTATAAGCTCCTTCCGGTGGAAGGGCTGATATGGAAGATCGTGGTCTATGTGGTCTTCGACGCGGCGTTCGTGGGTCTGTTCGGCCTTGTCGGCGGCTATATCCGGGAGGATCATATCACGGCGCTTTCGAAGGGGCGGGAGATCCGCGACCAGATCCGCGCGAATAAGAAGAAGATCCGGGCCATTTCCAGATCCATCCGCAGGGACAAGGACGAGACGCTTTATGATCTGGGGCGTTTCGACGACCTGATCGCGCAGATCGGGCAGGAGATCACCAGTCTGAACGGGCAGAAGGACGAGGCGCTGAATACGTTCGACGTTGTGACGAAGAATATCATCGCCGACGAGGTCACGGCGGCCCATCAGGGGAAGCTGGCGGAGCTGAACGCGGACTGCGAGCAGAAGGCCAGGGACCTGGACGGTCTGGAGAAGGCCATCCGGGAGAAGAACCGGCTTCTGGACGAGAGCTATGCGCCGCACCTGGGGCGGGAATTCCTGACGGAGGAGAGGCTTAACTCCCTGATGGAGATCATGGAGAACCGCCATATCACCAGTCTGGGCGAGGCCCTCAGCGAGTACCGCGAGACCCACGACTGACGGGCGGCGGCCGAGGCACGTCGCCGGCAGGACTGCCGCCGTGCCCGAAGTGTGCCGGAGCGCGGCGAAGGCGGTCCGCAGCCGGAGTGGCCGCCGCAGGGGCTGCGTTCGATCGAATGTGGCGGGAAGACTGCCGCAGCAGGCGCAGCGGTCCGCAGCCGGAGTGGCCGCCGCAGGGGCTGCGTTCCATCGAATGTGGCGGGAAGACTGCCGCAGCAGGCGCAGCGGTCCGTAGCCGGAGTGGCTGCCGCGGGCGCGCAGAGCGGCCGCATAATCCGGCATGCTCCTGTCTATAATAGAGATAAGAACCGGACAGGGTGGAACGATCGATATGGAAACAAAGAGACACAAAGCTCCCTTAAACCGCGGGGAGCTTTATTATTTTGACACAATGGGGGAATACGAACAGGTGAGGCTGGCGGCCCGCCTTTATCTTATGATCCGGGAGGCGCTTGAGAGGGAGAACAAAACGGAGGTCCTGATCCTGTGCATCGGCACGGACCGGTCGACAGGGGACAGCCTGGGGCCTTTGACCGGCTATCAGCTGCGGAAAAAGGGTCTGAAGCACATCCAGGTGATCGGGACGATATACAGACCTATACACGCCATGAATCTCCGGGAGACGACGGCGCTTCTGAAACGGTATTATCCGGACCATCTGATCGTGGCCGTGGACGCCTCCGTGGGGGCCGGAAGCCGCGTGGGAAGCGTCACCCTGGGACGCGGCGCCATCAAGCCGGGTCTCGGCGTCAGCAAGCAGCTGCAGCCGGTAGGCGATCTCTTCATTACCGGGGTGGTCAGCGGAGGCTGCGCCGGGGATCCGATGATGCTTCAGAGCATCCGCCTCGGCACCGTCATGCAGATGGCGGAGTGCATCAGCGAAAGCATCTGTCTTGTCGAAAAATTATGGGAGCGGAACGCGTCCGTTTGACAGATTCCGCGCCTGCCCCGTGGTATGATGATGCAAGGTATCAGAATGAACAGCGGGGTGATCAAGTATGGGAGACTTATATAATCCGTTCCCGAAGCTGCCGAAGAATATCCGGCAGATCGGGGAGAGGGACCAGACGGTAAGACTGTATCTGGAGGACTATGTCAATACGTACCTGAAGCGTCTGTTCCCGAAAGGCGGACAAGACCTGCGGGCAGGAGTGCTTCTGGGAACGGCGGAGGAGCGGGACGGACTGCCGTATCTGTTCGTGGACGGGGCCATGGAGGTAGAGGATATCACGGAGCCGGGCGAGAAGGTCCAGTTCACGGAGCAGGCGTGGAGGAAGACTTACCAGGCCATGGAGCAGATGTTTCCGAAGCGGGTGGTTCTGGGATGGTTCCTCTGCGGAGCGCCCGGCTGTACGTTAAGCCCGCTGAATTACTGGAAGGAGCATGGGAAATATTTCGCGGGGAAGAACCAGCTGATGTATCTGAACGGCGGCTTGGACGGAGAGGAAGCCGTCTATGTGGCCGGCGAGGACGGTTTCTGCCGCCTGCGGGGCTACAGCGTATATTATGAGCGCAACCAGATGATGCAGGATTACATGATCCTGCGCAAGGACGTGCGGCGCGTGGAGACCGGAACCGGCGATCCGGTGATCCGCGACTTCCGGCAGCGGATGGAAGAGAATAAGAGCCAGGTGACGGCGCGGCGAGGAACGGTGCGGGTGCTGGGCAGCCTCTGTACGGCGCTGGGCGTTCTGGTGCTGGCCGGCGGCGTGACCATGCTGAATAATTACGAGAAGATGCAGGAAATGGAAGCCGTGCTTGCGTCGGTCCTGCCCGCCGGAGCGCTGGGTGAGGACGCCGCGGGAGGTTCATCCGGAAGCGGCCTGTCCGGGCAGAAGGAGAACGGGGAAGGTCTCTCAGGAACGGGTGGACAGGCCAGTCAGGTGGTCGTGGAGGAGATCAAGGGCAATCTGGAACCGTCGGTGGGCGGAAACGGCGGTCTTACCGCGGATGGCGCCGAAGGCGCCGCGGGGACAGGGTTCGCGGCTGGAGACGCAGCAGAATCTGACGCGGGGAATGGCAGCGCTGACGGAGCAGGTTCGGCAGCTGGGAACGGAGCCGCCGGTAACGGAATGAACTTTGGCAACGGAGCAGAGTCGGAGGACGAATCGGCAGTCGGGAATGGATTGGCCGCCGGTAATGGAACGAATGTTGGCAGTGGAGCGGCAGCCGGAAACGGATCGGTAGCCGGGGGCAACACTGACGGAGCGGGGGCTTCCGCGGCAGGAAGCTCCGCCGGGACAGGCTCTGCGGGTGAGTCCGCAGCCGCGGCGGGAGGCTCCGGGGAGCAGTTCCAGACGGCGGAGGCGGCGGAAAGCGCCGCGTCTGCCCGCGAGGTGCTGGCCGGTCAGAGCCTTTATCTGGTTCAGCCCGGCGACACGCTTTACGGCATCTGCCTGGATCACTACGGCAGCGGCGCCATGATGCAGGAAATCTGTGAACTGAACGGTCTGGAGGATGAAAATACAATTAACGCCGGAGAGAATTTAATCCTTCCTTAATTGGAAAATGTGTGCTATACTGTCCGTGAGAGTACCGGCTGCGCGGGCGGAGGGCCGCCTGCGGTCCGAAACGGCGCCTGTGGGCCGGGGCGCGCAGGCAGGAGCGGGCGCCGAGAAGCGCCTGCCAGGGAGAACCAAGGATGAGCAGTTCCAATTCCACGAATCGTGAATTTAAGAAGAACCAGCTGCGCAGCCGGATGATTTCGGCTGGGCAGCCGGTTCCCGATACGATCCGTTCCGGCGGCGTGGCCTCCGGCGGGGACGGATCTGCACGTCAGACTCCCCGCGCCGCGGTCAGAGCCGTGTCGGCGGAGGCGAACCGCCAGCGCGAGGAGAGCGCGGCGACGATCCGCAAAGCCCATAACAGAACCATCCGCCGCCGTGTTATCGTGACGGCGGTCATTCTGTGCATTGCGGCCGGAGCCGTGGCCGGGCTTTACTGGTATAACCGCTTCGCGAAGCTGGAAAGCACGACCGTCGTATGGGAACGGCAGATGGAGCAGACCGAGGGCACCTTTACCGGCTACGCAAGCTTCGGCGAGAACGTGCTGAAGTATACCCGCGACGGCGCGTCCTATATCGACGCCTCCGGCAAGGACATATGGATCCAGAGCTATGAGATGAACGCCCCGATCGTGGCCGTCTGCGGCAATTACGCAGCCATCGCGGACCAGCAGGGCAACAGCATCTATATCTGCGACCAGACCGGATGTCTGGGGATCGCGACCACGGTGCTGCCCATCTCCCGCATCTCCATTTCCTCCAGAGGCATGGTGGCGGCTATTGTGGAAGATCAGCTTTCCAGCAACGTCTACTATTTCCAGCGGGACGGCTCGGAGATGGAGATCTATATCAAGGGCCTTTTAAACAGCGCCGACAGTCAGGACGATACGGGCATCGGCTACGTGCTGGACGCGGATCTGACGCCGGACGGCAACGTCCTGATGGGCTCCTATTTCTATATCCAGGGCGGAAGGCTAAAGAACCGGGTGGCGTTCTATAACTTCTCGGAGGTGGGCAAGAACGCCGTGAACCGGATGGTCGGCGGGTTCCATGAGATCTATGAGGACAGCATGGTGGCGAAGGTGGCCTGCTTAAGCGACAGCCGCGCGGTCGCGTTCGCGGACAACAGCCTGACCTTTTACAGCCTGCGCGACCAGATGTCTCCGGAGATGACGCTTCTGGTTCCTGTGGAGGAGGAGATCCGGAGTATCTTCTATAACGAGAATTATGTGGGCGTCGTCGTGTATTCCACGTCCGGCGAGAACGAATACCGCATGGACGTGTACGGAGCCGACGGAACGAAGGCATTTTCGGAAGAATTCAGCTACGACTACTCCGAGGTAGCCGTGGAAGGAGATATGGTTTTTCTGTACAACGAGGATTCCTGCAGAATCTATAACCGCTACGGCAATCTGAAGTATGAGGGGGCGTTCGACTACTCGGTCGCCAGGATCACGAAGGGCAGACTCCCCAACCAGATCATCGTGACGGGCCCCCAGACCATGCAGGAACTGTTACTACATTGAGAAGGAGACGAGAGGAATGGGAAAGTACTGTATCGGCATCGATGTGGGCGGAACCACAGTAAAGCTTGGCGTATTCGAACAGACAGGAACGCTTCTGCGCAAGTGGGAGATCCCCACGAGGACGGAGCATAACGGCTGCAATATCCTGACGGACGTGGCGATTTCCATTCGCCGGACGCTGGAGGAGATGGGGATCCAGTTCTCCGAGGTCGGCGGAGCCGGGATGGGCGTACCGGGACCGGTGGCCCGCAACGGCTATGTGCCCCGCTGCGTGAATCTGGGCTGGGGCGCCGGACATCCGGCCCGCGATCTGAGCCTGATGCTGGACGGACTTCCCGTTCTGTGCGCCAACGACGCGAATATCGCGGCGCTGGGCGAGATGTGGCAGGGCGGCGGAAAGGGCTACGACGATATCGTCATGATCACGCTGGGAACCGGCGTGGGCGGCGGCGTGGTGGTCGACCAGAAGATCATCGCCGGACGGCACGGACTGGCCGGCGAGATCGGACACACCCATGTGCGCGACGACGAGACGGAGTACTGCAACTGCGGCAGCCGGGGCTGCCTGGAGCAGGTGGCTTCCGCCACCGGAATCGTCCGGGAGGCGAAGCGGTTTCTGGAGGCTTCCGGAGACGAATCGGTTCTGCGCGATATCGAGGAGAGCAGGCTGACGGCCAAGGACGTGCTGGACGCGGCCAAGGCAGGAGACAAGCTGGCCATGGATATCACGGAGTGCGTCTGCTACTATCTGGGACGTTCCCTGGCGCAGCTGGCGCTGACCGTGGATCCGGAGATCTTCGTCATCGGCGGCGGCGTGTCCAGGGCGGGGCAGTTTTTGATCGATCTGATCCAGAAATATTATGTACAGTATGAGACATTGTCCGAGGACAGACCCCTGATCGGTCTGGCGAAACTGGGCAACGACGCGGGCATCTACGGCGCGGCGCGGATGGTCCTGGACTGATCCGCGTCCCGGCGCAGGCCGGACGCACGGCTTTCGCGCCGCCGGTTTCTCCCCCGGACATGAGGAGACCCCGGCTGTTGCCAGCCGGGGCAATTATGAAAAAATCTATGTGCATAATGTCAAAGGAATGAATGGAAAAAACTTTGTTTCTGTGCATTTCTTATAAAATGATTGTAAGTGTATCGTATGAATTAGGTATAAACAAAATGTAAACAAATTGTGAACAGAGTAAGGCAGTTTCCGGATGCTGCGAAAGAGAAGATTTCGGAGGAGTCATGGCAAAGTATAATAAGAAAAAGACCCTGGTGATCGGCCATAAGAACCCGGATACGGATTCCGTCTGTTCGGCCGTCTGCTATGCGGCGCTGAAGCGGAGGCTTACCGGCGACGACTATGAGGCGGCCAGGGTCGGACATATGAATGAAGAGACTCTGTTCGTGCTGAGGTATTTTGGGGTGGAGAAGCCCACCCGGGTACGCCATGTGCGGACAGAGGTGCGGGATATCGATATCCGGCAGGTGCCCGGCGTGAACCGGAACATTTCCCTGAAGAACGCCTGGAACATCATGCAGAGGGACAGCCTGGTGACGCTGCCGGCGGTGACGGAGGACGGTACCCTGGAGGGGCTGATCACGGTCAGCGATATCGCCAGGACCTATCTGGACGTGCTGGACAGCAGCATCCTTTCCAAGGCCCATACCAGGTATTCCAACATCATCGAGACGCTGGAGGGCCTGATGATCGTCGGCGACGAGAACGGGTATTTCTCCCAGGGGAAGGTCTTGATCGCGGCGGCGAATCCGGATATGATGGAGTACTACATCAGCGAGCACGACCTGGTGATCCTGGGCAACCGCTATGAGTCGCAGCTGTGCGCCATCGAGATGGGCGCCGACTGCATCATCGTCTGCGAGGGCGCGGCGGTCTCCCTGACCATCCAGAAGCTGGCCCAGGAGAAGGGCTGCACCGTGATGACCACGCCTTATGACGCCTATACGGCCGCCCGTCTGATCAACCAGAGCATGCCCATCGGGTATTTCATGAAGAGCGATCATCTGATCACGTTCCAGGAGACGGACGTGGTCGATGAGATCAAGGACGTGATGGCCAGTAAGCGTCACCGGGATTTCCCGATCCTGGATGAGGACGGCAAGTACAAGGGAATGATCTCCCGCCGGAACCTCCTGGGCGCCAGAGGCAAGTCGGTGATCCTGGTGGATCACAACGAGCGCTCCCAGGCGGTGGACGGCATCGAGAACGCGAGGATCGTGGAGATCATCGACCATCACCGGATCGGCTCCATCGAGACGATCGGGCCGGTGTATTTCCGCAATCAGCCGCTGGGCTGTACGGCCACCATCGTCTACCAGATGTACCGGGAGAACCAGGTCGAGGTGGACCGGCAGACGGCGGGCCTTCTGTGCAGCGCGATTTTGTCGGATACACTTCTGTTCCGGTCGCCGACCTGCACGGAGATCGACCGTCGGGCGGCGGAGGAGCTGGCGGGGATCGCCGGCATCGACGTGGAGAAGTACGCCATGGAGATGTTCTCGGCGGGCAGCAATTTCGCCAGCAAGACCGAAGACGACATCATGTACCAGGATTTCAAGCTGTTCACGGTCGGCAAGATCACCCTCGGGGTGGGCCAGATCAATTCGCTGAGCGCGCAGGAGTTAGAGGCGCTGGAGGCGCGGATGCTGCCGTACCTGAAGGCGGAGCGGGCGCGCCGCGGGCTGGACATGATGTTTCTGATGCTGACCAACATCCTGACGGAGACGACGGTGCTTCTGTGCGACGGCCAGGGTGCGGAACGGATGATCCAGGACGCGTTCCAGCTGGAGGACGACGGGAAGGCCAACTGGGTGCGGCTGCCGGGCGTGGTGTCCCGGAAGAAGCAGCTGGTGCCGGCGGTCATGGTGGCGCTGGAAGGATAAAGGGAGGATTATAACGATGACATTTACATACCCGGCGGTGGTCGTGCCGCACGAGGAAGACGACGGATACCATGTATATTTCCCGGATCTGGAGAGCTGCGAGGCGGACGGGCCGGATCTGGACGACGCCCTGCAGAACGCCAGGGAGGCGGCCTATGACTGGATCTGGGTGGAGCTGGAGGAGGACGACGTGCTGATGCCGGAGGTCTCCCACGCGGAGGACATCCGGCTGCCGGAGGGCGGCTTTTTGCGCAATATCATGGTAACGGTGAAGCTGCTGCCGGATAACGACTGAAACAGGGCCGCAGGGCCGGCGTCAGGCCGGACGCGGCGGAAAGGAGCAGGATATGGCGAAGCAGAACTGGAAACCGGGGAATCTCTTATATCCGCTGCCGGTCATCATGGCCAGCTGCCGGAGACCCGGCGAGAAGCCGAACATTATCACGCTGGCGTGGGCGGGAACCGTATGCTCGACGCCGCCGATGGTGTCCATTTCCGTCCAGAGAGTGCGGTATTCCTATGACATTCTTAAGGAGACGGGCGAGTTCGTGATCAATCTGGTGACGAAGGAGCTGACCTTCGCGACCGATTACTGCGGCGTCCGGTCCGGGCGGGACGTGGACAAGTTCGCGGAGATGAGGCTGACGCCCCTGCCGTCCAGGCATATCGCCGCTCCCGGTATTGCCGAGAGTCCGGTGAACCTGGAGTGCAGGGTGAAGCAGGTGCTTCCGTTGGGCAGCCACGACATGTTCGTGGCCGAGATCGTGGGAGTGACCGTGGAGGACAGCTACATCGACGAAAGCGGCCGGTTCCGCCTAAACGACGCGGATCTGACGGCCTATTCCCACGGGGAGTATTTCCGGCTGGGAGAGCGGCTGGGGAAGTTCGGCTACTCCGTGGAGAAGAAGAGAACGTAATACAGACCATACGGACAGGAGATGGATACGGATTTGGATAAGCAGCACAGGAATATCACCCTGATCGGAATGCCCGCCGCCGGCAAGAGCATGGTAGGCGTGCTTCTGGCCAAGCGTCTGGGGTATTCCTTTATCGATACGGACATCGTGATCCAGGAGCAGGAGGGACGGCTCTTAAAGGAGATCATCGCACAGGACGGACTGGACGGGTTTCTGGCCGTCGAGAACCGGGTGAACGCCTCTCTGACGCCCCGGCGCGCGGTGATCGCTCCCGGCGGGAGCGTGATCTACGGGCGGGAGGCCATGGAGCATCTTAAGGAGATCGGCACCGTGGTCTATCTGCGGGTAGCGTACGACGCGCTTGAGAAGCGCCTCGGGAACCTGAAGGACCGCGGCGTGGCCCTGCGGGACGGGATGACGCTTCGGGATCTTTATGAGGAGAGGACGCCCCTCTATGAGAAATACGCGGACATCACCATCGACGAGGCCGGCAAGTCGGCCGGCGACATCGTGGATGAGCTGCGGGCGCTGCTGGCCGGTCGGAACCGGTGAGCGGCGGGGATTCGTACATCGAAGGGATACGCATATACAGAATGAAGACGCCCTGCGACGGCGCAGGATGCCGGCCCGGGGCGCAGGAGACGAAAAGAAAGGACGGAAAAGATGATGAAACGGTTACTGGCAATCGGAGAGGCACTGATCGACTGGATCCCTGCGGAGTCCGGCAGACCCATCCGGCACGTCAGCTCATTTCAGCCGAAGGTGGGCGGCGCGCCCGCCAATGTGGTCGGCGCTTATGTGAAGCTGGGCGGCAGCGGGTCCATGATTACCCAGCTGGGAGACGATCCCTTCGGGGATAAGATCGTGGAGGAGCTGACGGGCTGCGGCATCGACTGCAGCTATGTGAAGCGGACCAAGGAGGCCAACACGTCGCTGGCGTTCGTGGCCCTGCAGGAGGACGGCAACCGGGAGTTTTCCTTCTACCGCAAGCCCGGCGCGGATATGCTGCTTCAGCCGGAGGCGGTGGAGGAAGCGTGGTTTAAGGATATCTTCGCGCTGCACTTCTGCTCGGTGTCTCTGGGCAACTGGCCCATGAAGGAGGCCCACCGGAAGGCGATCCGGTGCGCCAGGGAGGCGGGAGCGCTGGTCAGCTTCGACCCGAACCTGCGCCTGGCCCTGTGGGACGACACGGAGGAGCTTCGCCGGGTGGTGCGGGAATTCGCGCCGATGGCGGATATTCTGAAGGTATCGGACGAGGAGCTGGAATTCATCACCGGCATGACCGATATCGCCGAGGCGCTTCCGGCGCTTCTGACCGGCAATACGAAGATGGTCATCTATACGAAGGGACCCGACGGCGCGGAGTGCTATACGAAGACCGCGAAGGGCTTCGCCGCCGGACAGAAGGTCTCCGCCGCGGATACCACCGGCGCCGGAGACGGCTTCATCGGATCCTTCCTCTACTGCCTGTCCCGCGACGGCGTGGACGCGGCCGGGATCCCGTCCCTGACGGCGGAGAAGATGACGCAGTATCTGGCGTTTTCCAATAAGTTCTGCGCCATCAGCGTGACCAAGCTGGGCGCCATCGCGTCCTATCCGACGCTGGCGGAGATGGAGTAGATCGCTGCGTGGCCGCTGCGCAGCGCGCGGGCGGCAATGTGTTGGGAACACTTGGGCTGCGGCGGGAAACTGCCGCAGCTTTTTATCTCACAGGAAGCTCAGAAGTCTGCCGTGGCAGAGAGCGGGAGGTGGACGCGATGCCGGCACAGGTTCCGGAATTTCTGAAAAATATGCTGGATGCGCAGTACGGGGCGGAGACGGCCGCCCGGATCATGGACGGCTACGGAAAGCGCCGTCCGGCGACGCTTCGGGCGAATACGCTGAAGACAGACGCGGCGAGCCTGCGGAGGCGTCTTGATGAGGCGGGCATTGGCTGGCGGGAGGTGCCGTGGTATCCGGACGCGCTGATCCTTGACGAAGCGCGGGAGCCGGAGGTGCGCGCACTTGCGCTCTATACGGACGGGGAGATCTATCTGCAGAGTCTGTCGTCCATGATCCCGCCGCTGATTCTTGAGCCGTCGGCCGGCGAGTGCATCCTGGACATGGCGGCGGCGCCCGGAGGGAAGACGACCCAGATGGCCGCTCTTTCCGGCGGAGCCGCCCAGATCACGGCCTGCGAGAAGAATTACGCCCGGGCCCAGCGGCTGCGCTTCAATCTGGAGCGGCAGGGCGCGGCGAGGGTGGTGGTGATGAACGAGGACGCCAGGAAACTGGATCCGTTCTTTGCCTTTGACAAGATCCTGCTGGACGCTCCCTGCAGCGGCAGCGGGACGGTCAGTACGTGGCGGGACGGCGGCGAACCGGTCTCCAGGGAGCTGATCGCGCGCTCCGTCCGGACTCAGGAGGCGATGCTCCGCAAGGCGCTCGCGCTGCTGAAGCCGGGCTGCGTGATGGTCTATTCCACCTGTTCCGTACTGGAAGCGGAGAACGAGGGGCTTCTGAAACGGGTGCTGCCGGGGGCGAAGGCGCGGGTGGTTCCCATCGACCATCCGATGCTTGGGGAGATTCCGCTTCTGCCGGTATCGATCCCCGGAACCGTCTGCGTCTGCCCGACAGAGCTGTACGAAGGCTTTTTCGTGGCGAAAATACAGAAATGACAAGAAGGGAAGAAATACATATGAACCGTAATCTGATCAGGCAGGTGATCATAAAGACGATTCCGGTCATGACCGGATACGTGGTGCTGGGCTTCGGCTTCGGCATCCTTTCCGAGAACGCCGGGTACGGCGTCGGCTGGGCGCTGGCCATGAGCGTGTTCATCTATGCCGGATCCATGCAGTATCTGATGGTCAGCCTGCTGACCTCCGGCGCGTCCGTGATCTCCACGGCGCTGGCGACCCTGATGGTCAACGCCAGGCACCTGTTCTACGGCGTTTCCATGATCGACCGGTATAAGGGCGCGGGCGCCAGGAAGCCCTATCTGATCTTTGCCCTGACGGACGAGACCTACTCTTTAGTGTGCCACGGGGACACGCCGGATGGCGTGGATCCGCATCTTTTCTATTTCCTGGTGTCGTTCTTCAATCAGATCTACTGGATCGTCGGGAGTGTTCTCGGCGCGGTCGTGGGTTCCGCCGTCACATTCAATTCGGCAGGCATCGACTTCGCCATGACCGCCTTGTTCGTGACGGTCTTTGTGGAGCAGTGGCTGACGACGAAGAACCACATCCCCGCCGTGGCGGGCGTATGCATCACCGTGGTCTGCCTGGTGATCTTCGGCGGCGATCTGTTCCTGATCCCGTCGATGATCCTGATCCTGGCGGGCCTGTCTCTGGGACGCCCGGTGCTGGATCGTGAGGAGAAAACGGAAGCCGGGGAGCCGCCGGCAGGAGGAGCCGGAGAGCTGCCGGACCGCGGAGAGAAGGCAAGTGCCGGAGAACTGCCGAATCCGGCCCGCCGGAGCATGGACAGTGCTCCGCAGGCGCCGGAGGCTGTGCCGGTCGCCCGGAAAGGAGGCGACCGTCATGACTGACACCCGTGCCGTCGCACTGATCGCCGTGTCCGCCGCGGTGACGGCGCTGCTTCGGTTCCTGCCGTTCCTTCTTCTGGGCGGCAAACGCAAGACGCCGGCCTACATCACCTATCTGGGCAAGGTGCTTCCCTACGCCATCATGGGGATGCTGGTCGTCTACTGTCTGCGCGGTGTGGAGCCGCTGGTCTGGCCCCACGGTCTGCCTGAGCTTCTGGCGGTGGCCGCGGTAGCCGGCCTGCATCTGTGGCGGCGGAACACGCTTCTCAGCATCGCCGGAGGCACAGTCTGTTATATGGTGCTGATTCAGTTCATTTTTAAGTAAAATGTATGGATTTTTACGAAAGAATATGATATGATGCAGATATTAATGGGTATATTCGCGCAATTTGGACGGAACAGGCGCGGTTGAAAGGGAAGGAGGTGCGGATATGGGCGCTGCCGGCGATGGCAGAACGGAATATTCAGGCGGCGGGAATCCGTTCCCGGCGCTGAATGACGGTCAGGGTCTGCACGTCCGCATGTTCTCCGCATTCTCCATGGAATATAACGGCGAGACCATCCAGATGACCCGCGGCGGCACGAAGGTGGAGCAGGTCTTCGCCCGGCTGCTGATCAGCGGCGACAAGGGCGTCTCCAAACGCGAGCTGATCGGCAATATCTACGGTCAGGGCCAGGAGGCGGGCGCCGATCTGAACCAGTATGTGAATAATCTGATCTACCGTCTGAAGAAGCGTTTGTCCGCATGGAAGATGGACGACGCGTCCATTACCCTGGAGAACGGGGTCTGCCGTTTCGAAGCGGGCTTCCCGGTGGTGGTCGACGCGGTCGTGTTCCAGCAGCAGACGGAGCGCGCGCTGAAGCTGGCCGGTCAGGAGAGGATCTCCCTTCTGGCGGATATGGTGGAGCTTTACAGCGGAGAGTTTCTGGAGGAATTCTGCACCGAGCTCTGGGTGATCCAGAAGCATCATGAGATGAAGCAGCTGTATTTCAGGGCCTGTGAGGTCCTGGGCGGGGAATACCGGAGGAGCGGCAGCCTGTATCAGGCGCGGGATATCTACCACCGTGCGGCGCTTCTGTTCCCCTTCGATTCCTGGCAGCTGTCGGAGATCGACTGCCTGATCGCGCTGAAGGATTACGACGGCGCGTACGCGGTCTATCAGGACACGGAGCGTATCTACGACGAGGATCTGGGCGCCAAGCCCGGAGAGGAATACGCCCGGCGGCTGGCGGTCATCGAGAAGCAGTCCATGCGTCCCGCCCGCAGGCTGTCGGACATTCTGCCGCCTCTTAAGGAAGAGTATCAAGAGGGCGCGTTCTATTGCTACTATACGGACTTTCTGCATTTCTGCCAGATCCTGGCCAGGATCGCGGAGCGGAGCGGCCAGTCCATTTTCCTCCTTCTGTGTACCTGGAGCATGGGCCGCGGGGGAGCGCGGCAGCAGCCGAATTCCGGTCTGACGGCCCAGCAGATGGATCTGCTGAAGGAGGTCATCGGCCGTGTCTTTCGCCGGGGCGATATTTACACCCGTTACAGCAGCTGCCAGTACCTGATCCTGCTCACCGGAACCGACCGGGAGAACGGCGCGCAGGCGTTCGACCGTCTCCGCCGGGCGTGGGACCGGCAGGAGGGAGCCAAAGGCGAGCTCAGCTACAGCATGGATTCCCTGCTGGGCTTCTGGCAGACCGGTCCAAATTGAATATCGTGGTTATCTCGGGCGTTCCGCCGTCGGCGGGGCGTCTTTTTTTATCGTTTTTTTCCCTGTTTTTCCCTAAATGATATAGTTCGTGAGATACGCCGCCTGCTATAGTTTCATCATAGGGGTAACCTGCCCATTGGGCGGGAATCTGCGTAGGGAACCGGGAAAGGAAGTGACGGTCTGTGGAATTGTCTGATTATAAAATGCATGCGCCAAACATGGTCTGTATCGGCGTGGACCGGATGAACAGCGGCGACTGCCGGGGCCGGATCTGGCACCAGTATTCCGCAGACCCGGTGCTGTTTAAGACGACGGTGGGGCTGATGAAGGAGCTGGACGGTCTGTACGACCGGTGGAATTTCCCGCAGAGGTCGACGAGCGCGCGTACATTTGACGATCCTGGTCACAGAAATCCGGCGGCAACGAGAGAGAGGGAGAGAAAGGATATGGATGAGAGGCGTCTGGCCGGCAAGACCGGAGAGATCGGAACCTTCCTGGTGCGCGTCAAATACCGCCAGAACGCCACATGGCAGGGCGAGATCGTCTGGGTCGAAGGCAATCAGCGGCAGTATTTCCGAAGCGCTCTCGAGCTGCTGAAGCTGATCGACAGCGCCCTTAAGAAAGAATCTGAGAATCAGGGGGAGCCTGAGGATAAAAAGCAGGAAAAACGCCCTTCGGTGATATAGTTTGTGAGAGCCGCGCTTTGTTAAGATGGATTCAGAACATGAGTCAGCAGCCTTATCCGCTGCAGTAAGGAGGGAACCAAAGCCTATGGAGGAGAACACAAACGCCAGAACCGGAAGTATCGGAACCTTTATCGTCCGCGTGCGGTGTTGTCAGAACGCCACATGGCAGGGCGAGGTCATATGGGCCGAGAAGGAGAAGCGGCAGCATTTCCGAAGCGCCCTGGAGCTGTTGAAGATGGTGGATGGGGCCCTGGATGAGGACCTGCGAGTATTCGAACCCAATTGAGAAAAACCGGCGCCGCTTCCCGTTCCGGAGCGGAGGCAGCGCAGAAAGATAAAACAGAAGTCCGGTTGTGATAGAACAGAAAGGATAACGAAAGGAAAGGGAGATCACTATGAAGGAGAGGAAAAGGATGTTCAGAGTGTCGAAGAGACAGTCGAGGATTCTGGCGGGCCTGATGGCGCTTGTGCTGGTGTTCTCGAATATTGCGGCGAATGTGCAGACCGTGTATGCCGCCAGCCTGGGTGGGGCATTCCCGATCCAGCGCGACGAGGACGGCAACGTGACCGGCATCGGCAGTTACGAGTCCGGTCAGGACGATTTCGATGAGGAAGAGTTTGACGAGTGGGCAGAAGATGAATCCGAGGAAGAGGAGCTGCCCTTTGATTTCCATGTCGATATCTGGCCTGAAATGGAGAAGCCGGAGGAAGAGGAGAACGCCGACGTGGAGAATGAGGATGCAGAAGACGAGGCTGCGGACGATGAAGCCGGAACGGTATGGACCGGGAAATGGCAGCAGTATGAGTATGTGAGCAGCGGTGATTCCGGCGACGAGAGCTGGACCCTGGGTCAGGCGCTGCTGCTTTCCGATAAGTATAAGGCGCAGTACGGCGAACTGGATCCGAATCTGCCCGGCACCTGGAGCGGCGACAATGACGACGTAATGGAGGTCCGCGCGGACGGTACTGCCTTCGTAAAGGACGAAGGCTATGTGAACGTGACGTTTGTCTATGAACCCGAAGAGGAAGAAGAGACGGACGAGGAAGATGCAGCTGATGAAGAGAAGGCTTCCGATGAGGAAGATGCAGCTGACGAAGAGAAAGCTTCTGATGAGGAAGATGCAGCTGACGAAGAGAAAGCTTCTGATGAGGAAGATGCAGCTGATGAAGAGAAAGCTTCTGATGAAGAAGATGTGGCTGACGAAGAAAAAGCTCCCGGAGAAGAAGATGTAGCTGACGAAGAGAAGGCTTCCGATGAAGAAGATGCAGCTGACGAAGAGAAGGCTTCTGATGAAGCAGATAAATCGGCGGCTTCCCAGAATGCGGAAGATGCGGAAGAGGATTCTTCCGATATGAATGCAAACACTGAGGAAGGAAACGGGTCGGAAGAGATCGCAGGGGACGAGTCTACCCCAAATGAGGTGATCTCCGGTGAAAAGAAAGATACTACGGTAGAAGAGGCGGAGGCAAAGGAGTCCGAAAAGGAGAAGTCGACGACAATCGAGAATATCGCATCGGATGAAATCAGTTCGGAAGAGATCGATTCCGAGAATGAACTGGCGTCGATGAGGAAGACCAAAGTGGCGACTGACGGCAATGCGGAGTGGAACGACGACGCAGAAGATCCGGTAGAGCCTTCGGATGTCGTTGAGGCTACAAAACCGTCCAAAAAAGACGAAGCGACTGACCCGGCCGAGACCGACGAGTCGGTAGAGGAATCTTCGGAAGAGGAAGAAGAGAAGAAGAACGAATGCCCTCTCAAGGCTGGCGATGAACTCACCTGGGTTGTACAGGTGAAGTATATTGGGCCAGAGTTGATGGCGAATGCACCAGGGCTTACGTTTGAGGGGAAAAATGGGAGTGAATTAAAATATGATGGTACAAATCATAAAGCAACCATCACTGGAAGTGGAAAATTGACCGTCAGTGGAACGTTTAATGGCAAGATTGTCATTGAAAAAGGAAGGGTAGATATCGTCGGGGAGGGAAAAATTGATGCCCTCAATGCCGCGGGTGATAATAGAAGTGCTATTACAATAGAAGGCGGAACAACGACGTTAAATGGCAATATTACCATTACCGGTGGTGAGGGCACTGTAGCAACTGGTGATGCGGCAGCGCTGGAACCTAGAGGCGAAATCCGCATTGGTGGCGGTGTTTATGTGGAGAAGGGTACCTTTAATCTGGTAAATGGAACGATTAGCGAGAATACTGCTCAACGTGGTGGTGGTATTTTTGTGAGTAGTGGCCAGAATTTTGTTATGGAAGGTGGGACTGTTAGCGAGAATCAGACTGTAAGCACTGGTGGTAAATATGCAGGTGAGGGCGGTGGAATCTTCGTCTGGGGCACTGCGACTATCTCTGGAGGCAGTATTACAGACAATACATGTAATTCTCAAAATGATCTGGGTGGTGGAGGCTTATATGTTAATAATGGAGGTATAGCCACTCTGATTAACGCAAGAATCACAGGCAATACTGCAGATGGTTTTGGTGGTGGTATAGCTGGTTGTTGCCATGGGGAAATGTCGATAGTTGCTATAGATGGTGCTGCATTGTATGGGAATACTGCAAAGGGCATTAATCATACGGAAGCTAGATATAATACAGATGCAAGTAGAAATACTGCAGAGGTCATTGATGGGTACAAGAAAGCAACTAGCGCAGGAATAACGGGAGCAAATTCAGAAGATTTTTATACTGCAGGTTCCTGCATTGTCAGTAATTATATGGCCGGTGGTGGGTCTGCGAAATACACAGTAACTAGTCCGACTGATAAAGGAGTAACTCTTAGAGATGATGAGGTAAAAAAATACACTCAGACGGTAGTAGCGCTTAAAGCAAATCCTGATCAAGAATCGATAAATAAGGTTGAGTCAGGAGTAGAGATATCAGGAAACCACTCCACTGTCCATGGTGGCGGCATCGGCTGTAATGGTGGACTCTATTTCGGCTCTAAGAAGAGTCAGACAATTGAGCTTAAGGTGCTGAATCTGGAATTAGAGGCGAAGAAAAGATTAGATGAAAAAGCACCGGGAGAAAATAAATATACTTTTGCATTGTCGTATAGTGATGATGAGAACGGATGGGCCAATCCTATAGCAACGGCAACGAACGATGCCAGCGGTAAAATTAAATTTAGTCTTAGTGATTACTGGAATGATAGTATTGCAAACCGGGTGCATGACAAAAAGATTACGTTCTATTTAAAGGAAATTGCTGATAACCAAAATAGCGATGTAACGTATGACCAATCAGTATATAAACTGAACGTCACATTAGACGAAGAAATAACAACTGAACAGACAGTTACTCTAGGGCATACAACGACTAGTAATCGTTTTGAGGAAATTACGGTAACATATAAGAAACACATATATAAAGAAAAAAGTAAAACCATCGAAAAGGTTAGAGACTGGTATGGAAATGCAATATCAGGTAGTGGAGAGCCTGTTTCAGGAGATATTACTTTTGAGAACTATACTAAGAAGGTTACGTTTACACCTGTAGTAAAGAAAGAGATTTCTTCTGATGCTGGACTTATTGCTCCCATTAGAGAGTATACGTTTAATATTGCTTCTGAGGGTGGATGGCCTCTTCCGAACCCGGCTACAGCAACAGTAAAGGGACAAGGAACAGCAGTATTTGGAGAGATCACCTATTATCAAACAGGAACGTATACCTATCAGATAACAGAAAACGATCCGAAAGATACTATTAATGAGGCCATTACAAAGGATGACAGTATAATTACTTTAGTAGTTACGGTTAGCGAAAATGCCAGTGGGGAATTGGTGGCATCGGGTGTGTATACAGGAGGTAAAGAACAGGATAAACCGGATACCTTTATCAATACTTTTGCGCCTGTGACCACATATGCTCCTCAGGTCAAGAAAGTGTTCGCTGGCGAGCGGATTGAGAACAGCAAAACATTTACTTTTAAGCTGGAACAGAATTTAGCTAAAGGTAATGAATATGATCCAAAAAATAACGTTGTGATGCCGGAAAATACCGCAGTTGAAGTGACAGGTGTACAACAAGGACCGAAAAGTTTTGACGATATTACGTTTAAGAAACCGGGTACGTACTACTTTACAATTACAGAGGATAGCACTAATCCAGTAGATGGATATACTTATGATACGGCTCCTAGGGAACTGAAGGTTGAGGTAACATATAATGAGACAGAAGGAAAACTAGTACCGACAGCTACATATACGTGTAACGGTGAGACGGTGACTGATGCGACATTTACGAATACGTATACCAGTGAAGATACAACGTATGCTCCAAATGTGCGTAAGGTAGTAACTGGCGATGAGGTGCCGAAGAGAACCTGGCAGACATTTACGTTCGAATTGTCTGCTGATGAAGGTAATCTTGAAGGAGCGAAATTGCCCGACAATCGTACACTTACTATTACGGACAATGGCACAGCGGAAGGTGTCAGCGCTAGCTTCGAAGCGATTACGTTCGAGCAGTCGGGGGTATATACGTTCAAAATAACTGAGAAGCGTGATGTCAGTATACCCGGGTATTCGTATGATGGAAATGATTGGACTGTGACGGTGGATGTTGGCGATGGAGATAGCAAACTCTACATTAGAAACGTCACTTACAAGAGAGATAACGGGGACTCTGTAGAGGGGGAAGACAAAGAGGCCAGGTTTGAGAACACGTACGATGTGCAGGATGCCCTTTATGCGCCGAGAGTAAAGAAGATTATCACTGGTGATGATAGAACGAACGATGAATATAAGAAAACATTTACGTTCAATCTGACGGCAGAGAAAAAGAATCCTGAGGGCGCCGTACTTCCGCAGAACACAACCGTTACGGTAACAGATGCTGGATCAGCAGCCTTTGCTCCGATTACATTTACAAAGGCTGGGATATATGTGTTCACAATTGACGAGGAGAAGCATTCCGAAAAAGGTTACACGTATGATGACACCATATGGACACTTCAGGTTATTGTCAGAGATAAGGAAGTAACCGATGAAAACGGAAATAAGATTAGGCAGCTGGTAGCGGATTGCGATTACACTGCACAAGGGTATCCGTCTTCAAAGGAAGAGGCTACATTCACGAATCAATACAAAGTGGAACCGGTTGATTATGCGCCCAAGGTAGAGAAGGCGGTGAGTGCAGAGAACGGGAAGTCTCCCAATCTAAATACGCAGGAATTTACGTTTAAGCTCAGCGGAGACTCTCAGGACGGTGCGGAACTTCCGAATGAGGCAACTGAGTCAACTGTAACTGTGACAGGTACAAATACAAAGACTTTTGGAAAGATACATTTTACCAAAGCAGGAAGTTACCATTTCACGATAGAAGAATTGTCGGATGAGACGAAAAATTATCCGGGTTATGTCTATGATGACAATAAGTGGACCCTGGATGTGGAAGTCAAAGACATTGACGGCAAGTTGACAGTGACCAATGTGACTTATGTCCAAACTGGCGAAGGCGCGGAAGGCAGATCGGAAGGTAAAAGCGAAGAAGAAATAGTAAGCGCGAAGGCAACGTTTACCAATGACTACAATGTTGAGCCGACGCATTTCCAGCCGGAGGTTGAGAAGCTGTTTACCGGCAATAGTGATCCCAGACCGCAGGATTATATCAAGACATTCAGTTTCACCCTCGCTGGTGAGCAGGATGGAGTGACACTTCCTGCAGACTGTACAGCAGAGGTAACGAGCGAAAATGTAAGCAAAAACGGGGAAATGCCGAACAGGGCAATGTTTGATGCGATCGAGTTCACCAAAGCCGGAACCTACACATTCACGATCACAGAGGACGATTTGAATGAGAACGGCTACCTTGGCTACGGCCATGACGACTCGGAATGGACGCTGACAGTAGTGGTGGAGGATGTGGACAGCAAGCTGGAGGTTAAGAGCCATACTTATACGAAGGCTGGTCTTGTAATTCCGAGCATTTATGCGACATTTACCAACAGCTACCATGCGCAGCCGACCACATACCAGCCGAAGGTGACGAAGCAGGTCGTCGGAGAGGTTATTCCGGATCGCAAGTACTTCCAGTTCACCCTGGAGGCGGCTGAGAGTAATCCCGAGGGTGTGAAGTGGGATGAGCATGTAGAGAACGGAGTTGACTCCATCGGCGTCTATGGGCTGCCGGATTATCAGATCTCCCAGGGCAACTTCTATCCGGTCACTTTTGAGAAGGCTGGGCTGTATATGTTCACCATCCTGGAAGAGGATACCAATGAGATGGGCTATACCTACGACTCCAGGTTCTGGACGCTGGAAGTAGTTGTGGAGGACAGGGACGGCCAGTTGGAAGTGAAGAGTGCCATCTACTACGTGACTGATGAGAGCGGCCGGATCACAAGCTATCCGGACGTGGAGGATTTCAATAAAGTTGGAGACGGCGCGACAGCTCGGTTTGTCAATGAATACAAACCTGCGCCTACGCATTACGCTCCCGAGGTCATGAAGCTGATCTACGGCAACGCGATGCCTCCGGAAGACAGAACTTATACGTTTGTTCTTGAACATGGATTCTGGTACCCGAACGGTGTCCTTACCGACGCCGGAGCGGTGATGCCGGAAGATCCTACCGCTACTGTAGTAGGTGTTGGACGCGGCAAATTCAACGAGATCGAATTCACCAAGGCCGGAACCTATAACTTCACGGTCAGAGAGAAAGACGAGGGCGGCGTGAACGGCTACCTCTACGATGACACGACATGGAACGTGGAAGTGACCGTGATTGACAACAACGGCCAGCTTGTGGTTACGAACGTGGCCTACACGAAGCAGGCCGGGAGCAGGACAGAGAACGTAGGGCCGGAGAACAGCGGTGAACCGCAGAAAGACACAAGCCATGTACTGTTTGCCTCCTTCTATAATGAGTACAACGTACTCCCGACGGAGACGCAGCTTCATGTCACCAAGTATGTGACTGGTTCTGTGAGACCGGATAACAATGTAGCGACCTTCAACTTCCGACTGGCGCTGCTTGACGCGACCACAAGGAATGGAGCGACGCTCCCGGAGAATCAGACTGTGACGATCACAGGTCCGGGAAATCCGGGAATCCTGGGAACGGCAGACTTTGATCCGATCAAGTTCACCCAGGCCGGTACGTACATCTTCGAGATCGATGAGATGACCGGGTTTGAGACGGATACGCAGACGATGCCGGGTTATACCTATGATGGCAGCACCTGGAAGGTAAGCGTAGAGGTCGAGGATCATGACGGAACATTAGTTGTAACGAAAAAAGAGTATAACCACCTGGTAAATGGAGAACGGGTTGACTCGTCAGATGTTCCTGCTGAGGAAGGCGCGAGATTTGTCAACGATTACGATGTGGAGTCTGCGAAATATGCGCCGAAGGTAAATAAGGAATTCGCCCGCAGCGCTGCCGCGAGACCGACGGAGGAGACATTCACATTTACACTGGAGGCTGCTGAAGATTACGGCGACGACATCACATTCAGCGAAACTGCGGCTGCGAAGGAAGTTACAGTCACCGGAGCCGGAATAGCGTCCTTTGACGACATTACGTTCAACGAAGCCGGAACCTATGAGTTCATTATCAGTGAGACTGACAGCGGAAAGGCTGGTTATACCTACGATCCGGTGAAGTGGAAACTGACGGTGGAGGTTATCGATACCGGAAGACAGGCAGAGAACGTTAACAAGAGCCAGCTGCTCGTAAATACGGTTTCCTATGTCCAGATTGATACGGATGAACCGAAGTCTGGCGCGGGAATGGCGACATTTACCAATGACTACCAGGCAAAGGAAGGCGGTTATGTACCGCAGGTGGAGAAGAAGCTGACCGGTGCGGACAGACCGACGGAGAAGACCTTCACATTCAGCATTGTGGAGAACGGTTACACGCCGCCGGCATATGCACTGGCTCTGGAAAGCGGTCTGGTAATGCCGGAGAATACAGAAGCAACTGTGACTGGCGAGGGAACGGCATCCTTTGATGAAATCAAATTTACCAATGCCGGAATTTACAGCTTCCTGATCACCGAGAACAAGGGCACAGAAAACGGCTACACTTACGACGAGGCGGTATGGAACCTGATGGTGACGGTGGAAGATGTAGCGGGTCAGCTGACAGCGATGGAAGCCGTATACGAGAGCAATGGAATAGAAGCGGATAAGGCCACATTTACCAACGATTATCAGGTGAAGACGGCGAAATATGCTCCGCAGGTCAAGAAGACCATTCTGGGCAACCCGCTAGAGGAAGAGCAGTTCAACTTCACCCTGGAAAGCGATGAGGGAAATGATACGGAAGGTTTCGAATTTGCAGAAGGCGACAGCGGACGTCATGTATCAGTGAACGGAGCAGGAACCGGAAGCTTCGGCGGAATCACCTTCAAGAAGGCCGGAACCTACACCTTCAAGGTCAAAGAGACCAGCAGCAACAGCCCGTTCTGGGTAGATGACGACAGGACCTGGACAGTGACAGTGGTAGTTGAGGATAAGGACGGACAGCTGGTGGTTACGAGCCACAGCTACGTGCGCGACGGCGAGGATTCTGTAACCTCGGATACCGAGGCGGAATTTGAGAATGAGTACCATGGCCCCGGCGATCTGTCGATCGAAAAGAGCGTCAGCGGTGATCGCGGCGAGCTGTCGAGAGCATTTAATTTCACGGTGACGCTGACGAACCCGCAGGGACAGCCGCTTAAGGGAACCTATGAGTATACCGGCAGCAGTTCCGTGGCGGATGTGACGGCGCCTGCGGACGGCACGGTGACCAATGGCGTCCTGCATATCACGCTGGCTCATGGCCAGAGGGTTACGATTACGGGAATTCCTTCCGACACGAAGTATACGGTGACGGAGGCTGAGGCAGACGCTGACGGATACACGACGAGTGTGGAGATCAACGGAGCCGGTCAGGACAGCGATACGGCGTCCGGAGAGATCGTACAGAACACCGAGACATTAGTAGAGTACCTGAACTATCGTCAGAGCACACCGGAGAATCCGACAGAGCCGAATCCGGAGAACCCGACGGAGCCGAGTCCGGAGAATCCGACGGAGCCGAGTCCGGAGAATCCGGGAGGCAATACGCCTGGCAATCCGGGAAATACAACGCCTGGCAGACCTGGGAACACTACGCCTGACAGGCCGGGACTGAGCATTCCGGAAGCGCCTGTTCCGAGGACCGCGGGTATACCGGATATCGTAACGATCTCTGATGAGCCGACGCCGCTGGCCAACCTTGAGAACATCGAGGATGAGGATGTCCCGCTGGCCTTCCTGGCCCCGATGACAGGCGATAACAAGCCGGTCGGCGCGGTAGCCCTCTTCGGACTGGTTGCTCTGGGCATGATGGGAGCGTTTGGAATCCTTGCTATGAAGAAGGATGAGGAAGACATGTAAGCGTTGAGAAGGAATGATGCGGAGAACCCGCGGGCCGGTTCTGTACCGGCCGCGGGGAACCGCGGAATGAATGGAATGAAAATAGCGGCCGCCGGGGATTCGGTTCCTCGGCGGCCGCTGTTTTGGACGATTGTCAGACTGGATTCACAGACTGCCGTCGGCATGTTGGTTCAGCGGATCCGTAACTGCTTACGGGTTCGCCTGTTCCATCTGGGAGCGAAGCTCCTGGAGCTGACGGGTCTGTTCCTCTATTCGTTTTTCGAGCTGAGCTAGTTGCGCGTTCTTCTGGTTCAATTGCTCATCTTTTGTTGCTGATCTCCCAGGAAGTCCATAAATAGATCACCTGGTTTGTCCTTGAACTGCTAACTTCGCTGTCTTTATTG
>CANQME010000015.1 GCA_947624815.1 uncultured Lachnospiraceae bacterium
ATGTCCACCGTTACGGCCTCCACCTCTCCCCTGCGGACCAGCAGCTCCAGCTCCCGGGGGCCGGCCCCCGTGTCCACGGTGAGGCGGGTCCGGCCGGTGAGCCCCGTCTCGTACACATATTTCCCGAAACACCGGATAGCCGTTTCCCCTTTAAAACTTTTTTGATACCCCCTGGGCCTCTATCCACCGTTTCCGATATTCCCTCAGTTCTTCGATGACGGCCCGATCGCCGGCATCCATCCGTGCATGGACTTCGTGATGGGATTGATCCGACAGATAGATCAGGTTGTCTACATCAAAACGCCTCTCCCAATCCTCTCTAATCGGGATGATATGGTGCGTAATCCGTCCGTAAACGATCCGGTGGTTCCTGTATAATTCATAAACATCTAATCCGCAGAAAAAGTCTTTACAAGCTTTCTGCATCCTCTCCCATGGTTTCGATGCGTAGAATGCTGCGGATTTCCTGTCTCTTTTTTCCCTGTCATATCTTCTGGCTCTGGCCCGTTCCATTTCTTTCATACATTCACAGGTTGTACCGGATGGGATCCGCTTCCCGCACCTGCTGCACTGCTTCCAGATCATTGCCTGATACCCCGTTCTTTTTTATGGATACGAAATGACCGCCCAGGTATCTGGACGGCCATCCGGTAAAGGGAGAAAAGATCATGAGGACTATCGCCAAAGTCCTTTGGTCTCCATTATTGATTATATCATGTATTTTTATGATTTTTATGCGGATTTAAAAATTCTTCGATTTTTCTGCTGACCCAGCTCTGATCTGCATGCATCTTCCTCCCGACTCTCTCCTGCGTCATGCCCTCTAAAAAGTACAGTTGGAAAATTCTCCTGATTTTCCCGTCCGGGATCGCGAAAACCCATTCCTCGATGTTGTCCTGTTCCGCCTCCAGTCTGGCAATCTGGTCCCGATAACGCTTCTCACGCTTTTCTTTGGCGGAATAATCATATCCTACAATGGAGTGCGGGACCGGATAACCTCTCCGGTAATCATGGACAACATCGTTACCGATCAGGCTGTCATCCTCTCCCAGATGTGTTAGCCGGTATTTCAGCTCCTTGATTTCCGCCTTGTTGCTTTGGTACTGTTCCAGCCTCTCCCGCGTCATGCTCCCGCTCCATCCTCTCTTATTTGCCCAGTTTTATATACTCGCTGTTCAACCAGTTAGCCTGTGCTTTATGTAGTCCCAGATAACTGCTATAATTACGCTCGGACAATCCGTTCCCGTGGCGGCATCTCGAAAATGATATCTGTTCCTGATTCTGCATAAGATATAGTATTTGCAAAATCATTTATCGCCGATAAGCAGTCTTCCTCCGCATCATATTCCGCAACAACTTCTCCCCGCCCATCATCTTTTTCAATATACACTATGTATTCCTCTATTCTTTCCCTTTTTCCTCCGCGTTGCCTGTGTTTCATGCTATACTGCATCAGATTGATAATATTTTTTCTACTTTGTGGGACAATAAAAACCATCTCTTTTCTCCCTCTCTTATTTGCAAGCCTCTCTTATTCACGTAAACAGTTCATTGCTTAATCTCTTGCATTTCCTTCTGTTCAAGGTACTGTTTACCAAGCCAAATCCCCATAGCTGCGTTCTTTTCTGCTAACTTCCACTGCATTCTTCTAAGACTTGCTCGCCCCATTTGCCGTTTTTCGGCAAAAACCTCCGAAAAAGTTTTGCGATATGTCTTTTTGCACCATGTGTTTAATGTATCCTCGCAGCACCCAAAAACAGAGCATATTTCTATTTCTGTGCATTGCATACCGCACAGCGCTTCAAACTGTCTTTTATCAATTTCTATTTTGGGTCTGCCCATCTTTGCCATTCAATCACCTCGGTTCGCTTATCAGCTTCGCCGTCTGTCCCGTAAACTTTTCCCACCGGTCAATAATAACATCAACATAACGTGGGTCTAACTCCATCAAATAGCCTGTCCTTCCGTCCTGTTCCGCAGCCATGATTGTCGTTCCGCTTCCTCCGAATAAATCCAAAACTATATCGCCTGACTTAGTGCTGTTCCGGATCTGGTAATCAAATAAAGCAATTGGTTTCATGGTTGGATGTTCTTTGCTTGCTGTTGGACTGTCATAGTTGAGGATTGTGCTTTGTTTTCTGTCAGAGTACCAGTTATGAGAAGCGCCATCCGCCCATCCGTACAAACATGGTTCATGCTGCCATTGATAATCCTGACGACCTAACGTAAACCTGTTTTTTGCCCATATTAGATTTTGCCGTAACGAAAGCCCTGCATCACAGACGGCTCCTCTGAACGTATATCCCTCATTATCGGCATGCCAAATATAAAAACTTGCGCCGGGTTTCATGACAGCCTTTGCATTTTCAAGGCTTTTTTTCAAAAAATTCCGAAACTCTTCTTCCGGCATGCTATCATTTTGAATTGTGAGTGCATCCTTTGTTTTCCCGGTATAAGCAATGTTGTATGGTGGGTCTGTCAAAAACAAATCTACTTTCTGACCATCAACAAGCTTCTCCACGTCCGCAAACCTTGTGCTGTCTCCGCACATCAGCCTGTGCCGCCCTAACTGATAGATGTCGCCCAGCTTCGCTTTCGGTTCTGCCGGAGGCTCTGCGTCATACTCGTCCTCAGTCACTTTCGGTGGCTCTTCATCATCGCCGATATCAAAGCCAAAATCAAAGTCACCAAAGTCAAGCCCTTCCAGTTCGTCCGCCAGTAAGTCAAAATCCCATTCTGCAAACTCGTTTGTCTTGTTATCAAGCAGACGATACTTTCGCTTCTGCTCCTCGGTCAGCCCTGCCTTTACGACGCACTCGGCTTCTTTGCGCCCGAGCTTTTTCAGCGCCTTGTATCTTGTATGACCGGCAAGGATAACATTATCTTCGTCCACGATAATCGGCGCTATGTATCCGCACTGCCGGATGCTCTCCGCAACCGCTTCCACCGCCTGATCGTTACGGCGCGGGTTATTCTCGTATGGTTTTATGTCTGATAATTTTACCTTTATGAACTCCATCTTATCTCCTTGCTTATGCCGTCAGAAGCGGCACTTCCCCGCCACTGTCCCAACTATCGTAATAATAGCCATTAACCACGCAAGCTACATGCCCCGGTATTGCAAGCATATACACGCCATGCGGATTGTCCCGGCAGAAATCGTCAACGGTATAGATGTCCTGTCCGTGGTCGTCAACCACATTTCGCCGGAAGCCGTTGCGCCGGAGATAAGCACCCCAAATGTGGTTCGCACTGGGCATATCGCAGAGTTCAAATCCAACAGAGGATAGTTCTGCATATACTGTTTCCCAATCCTTGTTTAACGCTTTGGATAATGCTCTGATAGTGCAGTCGCCGACACGTTTTGACAAAGGATTGGCATTGTATTCACGCCAATGGTTCATAATACTACTTCCTTTCGCTTATCTGCTCATTGAAATCGCTCCAATCTATCGCCTGACCGCAATTCGGGCAATACTTGTCTTTCCACTTCTTGTTTGCTCGCAATCCACAACCGCATTGACATTCATATTGACCGGTTGGGTATACATTTGTAAGAGCAATCGGTTTCTGCGGAGTTGCTTTTCTTTGCAACTTTAGCAATTCAACCATGTATTGTTTCATGTTTTCCGGGATTTCTACCGCTCCCAGATTTGCGGTTGCTGTGTATTCTTTATCATTCATACCGCCTACCTCTCTTTCCCCTTTATTTTACCGCACAACGGTAAGAATGTTGTATACACCTTTATGCGAGATTACTTACAATCCTATGAGTTTCTGCGTCCTTGCCTTTCATCATTTCCTCTAAAGGTTCTCTTTCTTCGCATTTTGCAGCAGCTTTCCACCTGTATGTATAGACAGGGAAAGAGCGATTTCCGAGGATATTCGGTAAAACATACTGTTCTTTTCTTTCAAGGAAAAACATATTTCATTCTCCTTTCGCCGCCTTATATCTCTGTACCGCTCATTCAAACATAATCTTCATATCGCTTGCCAACGCATAGCCATACTCCCGATTAGCGCCGCAGGATTTCTCCCAACCCTTCAGCATATAAATGCCCTCACACATTTCCAACAGAGCAATGTCAATCTTCATAAAATCCTCATAAGAACACCGTCCATCTTTGCCGGATTGATAACAGAAAATCCCTGTTCGGTCAGTTTCTTTTCGGCTTTTGCGAACCGCTCCATATAATCATCAGTCCCACTTACTTTGCCGGATATGTAAATCAATGTATCGTTCATGTTATTTTCCTTTCGCATTTTCATAACGCCGCGCCGCTCCACGTGCCGCCGCGGATTGTAAGTAACGTGTTGATTTCTGATGTGATGTCCATTTGTTAGTCCTCCATTATGCAAGCCGCTCTATCCCTAAATTGAATATGGATAGCTGTGCTTTCTCTAAATCAAGTCTTTTGCTTGCCAAATCGTAATAATATGGGTCTTTTTCAAATCCTATGTACTGATAGCCGTTTCTGTGAAATGCCACAAGGCTTGAAGCACTTCCAACATGAGTATCAAGAATTTTGTCACCCTGTTTTGCATATTTTGAAAGCAACCATTCATACAGAGCAACAGGTTTTTGATTCGGATGTATGCGGTATTCCTTGTTTTTCATATCGCCTTGTAACATTCCCGCCCATCTGAAGCGGAATATCTTCACTGCAGAATCAAAACTACCCCACGCAAGTTCGCAATCAGCAAAATCCGATTCGCCGTTTTCCTTGTCCCAAACAACCCAACATTTTGAATCGTACGGAATCTTGCTGATAAAGTGATTTGCTCCCCATATAATCTGATTTTTCGATACTCTGAAAAGTTCATCAAAGTATTCCTTATCTGGTGCTTTCAAGTCATTTCCCGCATATCCTTTATAATCTTTTGCTTTAGCAATCTTTCCTCTTGTGTGATTCTTTGAACCATCCTCACCTATACCATAAGGCACGTCCACTATTGCTAAATCAAAATACTTATCCGGGAATTGTGGAAGATATTCCATGCAATCGCCGTAGACAAAGCTGTTCAATTCTATCATTTTGCACGCTCCCAATAATACTGCGGCACTTCTCACCGCTTTTTGCTCAGGACATTGGTGTCCCTGCCATTTTTATAATATTACGCAAATGCTATCTGCCCGCTCTGCTGTACATAGATCATTGGTAACGGCACCCTCTCTCCCTCTCTGAGATACAGACAGTTTGCCTTTGCCAAGGCCTTTGCCATAACGGGCACGACGCTGTTTCCGATGCGTGCAACCTGTTCACTCGTTGGATACGGGCGCCAGCTACTGTCGCGATCAATAATATAATCTTTCGGAAATCCCTGCATGACTTTCAGCTCTTCTGGCTTCAGCATTCTCAGGAAGACGTCTTTTAAGATATACTGATCCCCGTTTATATTTGTCACAGCGTTTACAAGACCGAATCTGTCCTTTGTTGTGATCGTATCAAGAGGTCGATCTAACGTTTGGCAGTTTCCCCCGCTTCCGTAGTATTTTATGAGGAAAGCACTTATCAGCCCAAAATGACCGGGCGATGTTGTGATCGTGTGCAGCGGCTCTTCACACACCTGTCCGATACACGTTTTATAAAACTTTGTGATAAACGCTGTCACAAGGCCGTATCGGTTGCTCGTGTCAATCGTCTTGATCGGTTCCGTGAGAAGCTGCCCGCGTGATTCTCCCGCCTTTTGCTCTCCGTGATACTGAATGAGAAATGCAGCTGCTCTCTTGTCTTCCACGATATACGGATCCGGATTATTGACGACATATTTTACATATCCATTTGCGATCCTGCGCATTGTAGCCTCTGCAAGCGGTCTCTTGCGGTCAAATATGGTTTTCCCAAGGTCCGACCAATCTATGTAATCTCCGCATTTCAGCCACTTTTTCTTTCCCTTATCGCCTGTCTTGCTGTGCGTTGGTTCTGGCCATATGATTGGCCGGCCGTCTCTGCGGAAGATTGCATACCAGCGCTTGCGAGTAGTTGGTGCTCCATAGTCTGCAGCAACCAGCACTCGGCAGTCAAAATTGTAATTCAATGATTTCATAGCAAGAATGAATTTCCGGTAATCCTCGCCTTTCCGCTCTTTGATCGGCCGGCCGGCATCGTCAAGCGGTCCCCAATCCTGAATCTCCTCCACATTCTCCATGATAATCACATCAGGCAAGATCGCCTTTGCGTGCTTATACACCGCCCATGGAAGGATCCGAAGCCCTTTTTCGCGGGGCTTTCCGCCTTTCGCCTTACTGTGAGAAGTGCAGTCCGGTGACGCCCACATCAGTGCCACCTTCCGATCACTTACATATTTTTTCAGGTCTACTTTAAAAATATCTTCCGTAAGATGAAGGGTACTTGGATGATTTACTGCGTGCATCCTGATTGCCTGCGGATCATGGTTGATTGCAATATCTACCGGCCTTCCAAGCGCCATCTCTATCCCGACACTGGCTCCTCCTCCGCCTGCAAAACAATCTATGATCAGTTCGTGCATTTTTCTTCAACCCTCCAAAAAATCAAATAATGACATTTGATTTTCATGTGCCTGTTTCTTCGCTCTTTCCGCGTTCATTCTGAGCCTTTTGTATTCGTTATATTTTTTGCGATACTCATAACTTTTCCCGAAGATATTCCATGCCGCCTTTACAACGTTTGGCTCATACGGTCGTATCTTTTCAAGATCTTCTATTGCTTTATAGGAGATCGGGCATCCGCAGCAGCCTGTCCTCGTAAGCCCGTACACCTCATAAGCGTCCGAATATCGGATACTGTAATGCTCTTTATACCATGCCTTGTCCGAATCAGAAACATAATAGAGCGGCCGCAAGCGGTATTGACCATCGGCAGTTTCTGTGAAGCAAAGAGATGTATTATCCTTTCGCGGGACTGACCTCATCCCTCCCTCGTCCCGACGCTCGCCAGTGATAATCATGTCGTAATCTTTCTGCACACGGTGAGCAACCTGCTTTTTGCAGTAGTCGCAGCACTTCGCGCTGATCTGAAAATCCGGAGGATACTCCGCGATAAAATCCCGCATATACTTTGATGAGTTAATCACAAGCTGGATGTTCGGTCTTGATTCTCCGGCCGAATTGCAGCAACACAGAAAATTGATGACGCTCTCGCTCTTCGGATAGCGTTCTTTCAATTCTCTTCGCTTCGCTGACTTATCTTCCGCCTGTTCATATTCCTTCGCAATTGATAGCGGTATTCCTTTCTTTTGCCATTCAGAGAGTCCGGCAGACATAATTTTTGATACGAACGGAACACCATATTTTCTTGTTGCATTCACGATATTGATCTTCGGCTTTTCTTTTTTAATTTCGATTCCATATTTCTTCGCGGTCGCCTTTACATGATCTTTTATTGCCTGCATTTCCAGTCCAGTATTGAAGAACACATACTTGACTGGCGGCAGATAGAATGCGGTCCTTGTCCGCTCAATGAGATCAATCAGAATATCACTGTCTGAGCCCCCTGAATAAGAGCAAATTGCTTTCGGATGTTCTTTCAATCTTTTAGCAATGATGCTTTGAATTGCCTGAAATTTTGCCGGCGCGTCAAAATCGGCGTATGCTGGTCTGTCTGTATATACCCGGCTTTTGTATTCTCCTTTCATAGCAGTGTCTCTTCCTCCTTTTTCAGCATTCTTTTATAACATTCTTCACATCCAATGCTGTTTACAAGCGAGCATCCTATATATCCATCCTGAAACACGCTCACATTCGCTTCCAGGCAGGTTCTTACGACCTGTCCCTGATATTTTTCAAAATGTCTGCAAATATACGTTGGATAAAAGACTCCTCCCCGATACCAATACGCCTGGTCTTTGCGCCAGTTGCTCCATCCCGTCCGCGGCGCTTCTGTCGGATGCGCCCTGTCATACGGATCCGCTTCGGCCCGACGATCATCGTAACATCTTCCATACGGGCACCGGCTGCTCCACCAGTATAGACAATTTTGACAGATGCAGGACCCGCAGCCGCCATATACTTTTTTGTCTCTCTCCCGAATATACGGATCTGCCCGGGTATCTGTTTCACGGCTTTGTCCCTTCTTCCGGTTTGTAAAACTTGCATTTTCCTTCTTCTGCGCAGAACAATTTCATCAGCCCGTCGCATCTCTCCGGTTTCTGATCCCCGATTGGCGGCCGGTACATCCGGCAGTCTTTCTTCGGTTTATACCTGTTTTTTTTCATATCTTCCCCTTTCCAAAAACATGAGTGATATGTAGCTTGGACATAATCTTAATTCTGTTTTCCGGTATCCGGTTCCGATCTGATATCTGATCCCGGATTCATATGTCAGGAGCACTGTATACGGATATTTCTTTTTGACAGTCGCATAATGTCCGCTGATATTTCCGTCTTCATCTACGGTTGGAATCCACACAAGCATACCCGGCTGCAGCCGGTCCTTATAGTGTTCAATTTCTTTCGGATAGATCCCGTTAGCAAGGCGCTTCTCGTTCCTGACGGTTCCTGTATCGATCCTACTCCTTCTTTTCTGAATTTTTTCTGTTTTGTGCCGTTCCATTTTTGCTCCTTATCATTGTGTAATACTGATACATGTATCCGGTCACTTTGGAAATTCCCTGTACTACCGATTCTTTCAGTATTTCGTAACCTTTCCATGCTCTCGGCTCTTTCCGGAATGTTTTTGCCGTCACCTGCTTGATTTCCGGCTGCGGGATGATCAGATTCCTGCTGCAGGTGTACCGCTGTTTCTGCACGCTGTCCGGTTCCCGAAAAGTTTTCTCTGTTTCTTTTATCAGATAGGCTGCAAGTTCCGAGTATTCTCCTGACTCGTCCAATGGCTTGAAGTCCGGGCGGCCATATGGCCAATGCTTCCGCACGAGCTGGATTGTCTCAGGGATTCCATTGATTACCGCATGATGGTGGATGCTTTTATTTTTATATTCTGTAACGATAATATATTTAAACTCATTCCCGAGCTTCCGGTATTCCGCCCTCATTTCATCGCGAAACTTTTTCAACCTGTCTTTTGCCTCTTCCGGCGTCGGCCTGTCTCCTGCCCGGTTTGTCAATGTAACGAAAAAATCATTTTCATCGAAGTTGCTGGCGATCTTCCTTGCCAGCTTCCGTTCTGCTGCCCTGGCATTCTCCTCCCGTTTCTCCTCCGGCGTCGGCTTCCTTCTGGGCGACCGGGCCTCTCCTTTCCGGTATATCCTGGTCTGTGTCTTTTCTATGTACACCGCTTTCCCACACCGGTATGTCTTCTGCCTGTACATGACTCCCCCCCATAACCTAAAGTTAGTGTCCTTATCAAGTCTTACGGGAGGCAGTTTCCTCCCGTTTTTGCTTGCTTTTTTGACCTGACTATGGTATACTAACTCTGTGATTGGTTTGCCACTGTCCGGGACCCCCTTTGCCCGGCAGTGGCAATTTCCTTTTCTTCTTCCCTGCATCTGCACCGCTCTCCCGGATCCAGATTTCCTCCACAGTACGGACATGTTCTATAGAGATAATGTCTCTGCTTTTTTCTTGATATCGGCCCTGGCCGAAAATATCCGTCTCTGATCATCGGTTTACTCTTCATCATCAGCCTCTCTTTCGTTTTCTTTTGCTTTGCAGTTCTCTTCATCCAGGTCTATCTGTCGCAGGCTCTTGAAAACCGGATCCGTCGCCGCCGGCAGCGCAATCGCAATCTGCATTGTCATTTCATCACTATGATAGACGACACTTTCTCCGCGCGGTCCCAGCCTGGGTTTCCAGATATCCTCTAATTCTTTTTCTTTTTTAAACGCTTGATCCAATTTTTCAGGTACGGCATATTTTACAAGTAATTCATCCTGATAGATCCTCCAGTCGTCCAGACGGATCTTTGTACGGCTCAGTCTCGGCATGTCCCTGCTGTATTTCTTCCTGATATTCAGTAGGTCCTCGAATCCGACTTCCCTCTGCGCCCCGGCTTCCCTCCCAATCCGATATATTTCCCCCGGCTCCGGGATTTCGCCAATGTATTCCACAATCAGGCTCTTGTATGCGTTTGTTGCCCATTCCACTTCTGCCCCTACTGCAATTTCACCGGTATGTACTGTCAACTGCCCATCTACATTCCCGATCCTTAATTTGTAATACTTACATGCTGCAGCAGCCGCTCTCTCAAGCACTTTCATGTCGATAAACATTTTCTTTCCTTTCGGTTTTCACTTTTTTTCCGCACCAATGACAATGGGTATGCTTTGGATGAACCCTATGATTGCACGACGGACACAGATAATACTCCGGATCCGCGTTTACCCTGACCAGATTATCCGCGTGTTCATATTTCCGGATCATCACTTCGATCTGTTCTGCCTGCCGGTCATAATCGCACAGGATGTCCTGTATCTCTTCCAGGGCCTCCGCCCACTCTCCCCACATTGGCTCTTCTTCACGTTCTGCCATTTCCCGGCAGCATCCGAGCAGATTGTTGATTTGCTCCCAGAGCTTTTTATTTTCCATGCCTCACCGCCTCCTTGACCGCGTGTGCCAGTCCGTCGGCCTCTTTCTGCGTAATCAGCTCCAGATCGGCCAGTGTCCGGATCCGGCCCAGTGTTTTCAACACTTTGTTCCTTTTTACGTCGTGTTTCATTTCATGCTTTATATTCATGATGCAGTCCTCGATTTCCTCAAAGCACCGGTCCAGTTTTTTTTGACTGACCAACAGCATCCGTGTGTCCTGTATTCTCATTACCATCCCCATCTTTCCATTAACATTCCCGCTAATGCCAACCAAAACGGAAATGAGAAGATTGACAAGGATACCAACAGGTATCCGACCGACTCCAACAGATCTTTAATATCAATCTTTTTCTTTGGCCGACCTTCTTTCTGCTGCCCTAATATCTGACGCAGCCTCTCTGCCCGTTTCTCATTCCGAAAGCAGATATAATAGCTGTCCCCGTCCTCTTCTAACAGATAATTGTCTTCCATCACGTCCTCCTTTCTTACCACGGTATTGTACGCTTGTCCTCTTCGGACACTTGCAATATCCGGAATATCAGTTTGATCTCCCTCCGGGTGAATTTTTCCGGACACGCAATCCTTTTGTACATGGTCGATTCCGATACGCCTATCTCAGGTGCCAGTGCTTTGCACGGCATTCTGTATTGCCCCAGATAGCCCTTAATGATCTTCCTGAGCGCTGCATCTCCCGGGTCTTCCTGTTTCTTCTTCTCCTTTGCGACTTTTTTTTGCAATTTTGTTGCCGGCATTTTGTTCTTCCTCCCTTTTACGTTTATTAGGTCCTTCTAATTACTTTCCAAAATCAAATTCCTTACATGGCTGTGCCAGTGGTTTTCTTCTGCGGTCTTTCAAGATACAGTAGCCGCAGTCCGTTGGTATCCATGCGGAAACGTTTCCTCTGTTTTTCCGAAAATACTGTTCATACCATTCGCAGTTGATACATGCCCTTGTTTTTTCGTCTACGGTGATCGCCTTGCTCTGCTTTCTCAGACAATAATTTTCTACTTTTGCTGTCATGATGGTTCCTCCCTTGTTTACGTACAATCTGTTTTACGTACTATTTGCGCGTTGTTTTCGTTGTCATTATAACGTACAATTAGCACGTAGTCAAGTATTTTTAGGAGGATTTTCATGTTCTGTAAACGATTACGCGAAACTCGCATGGCTCGCAAACTAACACAACAAAAATTATCAGATACAGTAGGATTAGCTTTGAGAAGTTACCAATGTTACGAACAGGGTACAAGAGAACCGCCTCTTGATATGCTTGTCAAATTAGCAGATGCACTTGAAGTCCCTACTGATTATTTGCTTTGCCGGGATTTGTCGATCTTAAAATCCTTTGATGGATTCCAGTAATATCCTCAAGGTCATCCCAGATTCCAAAATCTCCGGTTCTATCCCCTGCTTCTATTTGTTGATAATACCTCAAGCTGATCCCCAGCTTATCCGCCATCTGCTGTTGCGTCATGCCCGCTTTCTGGCGGGCTTCTTTTAAATTTTTCCTCGCCTGCATCCTCTCCCCTCCCTGCCTTATCCTTGAGCCTTATTTCAATCCAGGTAATTCTTCCCGAATTCCCGCATCCAGGCATTATGTCCGTATTTTGCCTCAAACGCCTCCTGTGCGACCTGCTTTAAGTGCAGGTCTACCCTGGCATTCGCGTGCGGTGCCTCCGGCCCGTACTCGTGATGGCGAGTCATACAGACATAAGCCCACAGCCCATAATGTTCCGCTTTCTTTCTATCTGGGCCATGCAGGAAATGATGTTTATGCAGGCCGGCATGTGCAAGCTCTCCATAATATCCCATGCGGTCAGCTTCTTCCCGGCAAAGGAAACATTCCCTATCTACCGGCCCGGTTTTACTTTGTATGATGCTCTTTGACATTCTCTTTTTTCAGAATCCTTGCGATCTTATCCTGCATATAACTTTGGTATTCGTGCGGCCCGGCTTCAATGGTGTATGTATGCTTCTCCAGTGCTTTCAGCATCTCGCGCCATTGATCCGCATTCCTGACCGGCTTCCCCTTCGCGCTGCGCCAGCCGTCAGCGATCCAGTGCCCGATCCAATTATTTTTTACACTATAAACGATGTTCTCGCACCGAGTCCGGATTAGGAGCCGGCACGGTTTTGTCAGGATATTTACTGCTGTATTGACTGCCTCCAGAACAGCCCGGCTTTCTGTTGCATTTTCCAGGATCAGAATACCCTCTCTGGTGATCGGTTCCCCATTCCTCTTGTACTCTACCAGCCATGCCGCAGCTCCGTCTTTCCTCGCCGGCCCTTTCCATGTGGTTTCAATGTATATGTTCACATCATAGCCTTTGGATACGTTTTCCATTATTTTGTTTCGCTCTTCCAGGTCTTTTTAACAGGCAATATCAACTTTCTTGTATTCGTTGACTGCCTGTTTAATTTTATTGATATTCATTCTACTCTTCTCCCCCGAAAAATTTTGCAATGTTGAACCAATCATCTTCGATGATGTTCCCGATCTCCTCGACTTCCTTTCCGTAGCCGTTATCCTTAAAGCGGATGTACGTTCCAGGTAATTCCTCCCAACTGCCCACGCCTGTCACTTCAAGGATTTTGCTAATCGCCTCCAGGCCCTTCGGCGAAACGAATATACGTCCCACGTTACAAGCGCTTAAATCATATTCGCCAAAGTGGCGTGTACCATTCTCGTAAATGAATTCGATCTTGAATGTCAGGAATCCGTGATTTTCATATCCCAGCATGGTACTTGTGATCTTTGCATTTTTGATTTCCATGTTCTCTTACCCCTTTTTCTGTTTTGTATTGACAAGTTACATATTTCTCCGCTTTAAAAAAATCATCATGGCGCAATTTGCATACTGCCATGCCTGGAATGATTCTTTTTCAATCCTTCGCATACTCATTTTCAGTTCATTTGTTCCTCCCTCAATCATGTCTTGAATATTTTTTTCATCGCATCCCCATCTTTGCTTGTAAACATCTTCCTTGCTTCCCCATTTTTTCACTGTCTTCCCTCCTTTCTGCGTTTTATATTGGGAATTGCATTTTCTACTAAGTTAAAATATCGGATTTCTTTTGATTGGAAACAGGATTTCCCACGCCAAGGCCGACGGAAATGCATTATCCGTGATAAGCGAAACATTACAGGATATGTACATTCATTCCCGATAGTATGAGCCTTTTTGTTTTAAGCTCCTGTTTTGCCATTTTTAAAACATAAGTTATTGCCTGCTGCGTCTGGAGTTCTTCCGGAAGTTCAGACGCGATCGCTCCTATAGCTTTGTTTGCTGCCCCTTTTAGAATGGTCTCTTCTATTGCTTCCCCTGTATCAAACTTCATCATCCTGGGTTCTCCATAACCTCCATATATAATTTCCATTGTTCTCCTCTGAATAATTAAAAGAAGCACCCTCACTTGAATATCACGTTCACCTGGGGGCACTTCTTAATACCCCGCACTTCGTCATTCACTGTTTTTAATATGGCTTTCAATTTCCCTCTTTCTGCAAGGATGTCTTTACTCATAACCAATGTTATCTTTATACTCATTCCTCTCACCCTCCTTTCTCGTTTTTGCGAAAGAAACGGCTATCCGTCATTGATCAAAAATCTTACTGATGATTTTGTTCGTCGCTATACTCAGTTTTCTTCCTTTCAGGAGATGCTTGAGAAAGCTTTTGAGGAATACTCTCAAGGCTAAATTCTTTTGGCTCATGATACTGCAGCATGGCAATCAGTACATGGGCCTCTTTTAATTTTTTGACTAATCGCTTTGCTAACTTAATATCCTTTCGCAGTCCTTCACGGTCAAAAGCAATATTATATTTCGGCATTTCTTATTTCACCTCCTTCCCCGCTCCGTGAAATATTTTTAGTCGTTCGTATCCGACTATTCATATTTTCATATTGACATATCAATATTTTTCCTCTATATTATTGTATATGTCATATGAAAATGGAGGTCGAATCATGCAATTAAATCCGGACTGTATGCGTAATACTTTGTTATTCCTAGAAAAAGTGCTGTCCATTTCTTCCGACTTAGAATTTGAAGGAATTACCATTCAGGTTTTGGCAAAAAATGTAAACTACCCTATCCAAGACTTAGCCAATACTGTACTTTGCCTTCATGAGGCAAACTTTATTGTTGCTTCTATACTTTTTGGGAATGACAGTATAGAGGAACTTTTAATAACCCGAATCACCTATAGTGGTTATCAATTTCTGGAATCTATTCGCCCCGATACAGTTTGGGAGAAAATTAAACTCATCGCCTCCCATCTCGGTTCCTTTTCCGTTAGTGTGATTTCTCAATCTTCATCCAACATATTTGCAGAACTAATCAGTGGCTTTTTTTCACGCCGCCATTAAATTCTTTTTTTGCCCATTGAACACACTCCAGCAATTTTTGTTCATCAAATTTGCCATATCCCTCTATTTCCAGGTAGTGCACAAAAGATAAAAGGCAAATTCCTAATGAGATTTTGACCGTTACGTATGTAATCGCAATAAATATCATGCAAAGGGCAACCGCCGTCATCACATACACCATTTATTTCACCTCCTTCCCTCCGTATCAAACAGGGTATTAGAATCAACGCCCAACGCATCTCTTATACGGACTGCATCAACAATGCGAATGACCTTTCGTCCGTTCAGCATATCGCTAAGCATCTGCTCCGAATATCCAGCTTTTTCTGCCACGGCCTTTTTCTTTAATCCCATGCTCTCAATGATCTTTGAAGCATTGTAGGCAACTGGCTGATTTCGTTCTTCGATATTCAAGAATATCCACCTCCTTATATCTCGTGTTTCTCGAGCTTATGTTTATACTATACTCGTGTTTCTCGAGCTTGTCAAGCATTTTTAATATTATTTTTTGAGATACTCGAGTTTTTTATATTGACTTTTCTCGTAATGCTGATACAATATCTGTAAGGAGGTGAAATACATGTCTTTCGGAGAACGGCTAAAAGAAGCGCGATTGCTAAAAGGGTACACGCAAAAACAACTAGCGGAAAAGCTAGATATCGGAAGTACTACAGTTACTGGATATGAAAAAGACAATAGCGAACCAAATATGGCAACCATAAGTAAAATAATTCATGTTCTAGGCGTGGATGCTAACTTTTTATTACAAGATGAAATACCGAAATTGATATATGATGATAAGGCAACCCCCGAAGAATTTGAAAACATCGTAAAAAAATACCGCGCTCTCGACGATTACGGACGTGAAACAGTAGATTTCATACTGAATCGGGAAACAGAACGAGTAGCTTCTTTGAGAAAACAAGGAGAACGCATAAAAGAGCTGGAACGTAGCCAGAACACTGTGATTGAATTTAACGGCCAGCCTGATGTTCCTGCAAGATACATTCAGTATTACAGAAAAGTATCCGCCGGAACTGGTGAAGTGATATATGAAGATGTCGCCCCAGAACGCATTACCATCCCTGACATTCCGAAATATCGTCGTGTAGCCTATGCTGTAAAAGTGTCTGGTAAGAGTATGGAACCGCTCTACGATGATGGCGATATGCTCCTGATCGAACCGACCTGCATTGTGGATGTTGGAGAAATAGGGATTTTCAATGTAGACGGAAAAGCATATGTGAAAAAACGTGGAGAGACAGAATTAATTTCTTTGAACAAAGATTACAAAAATGTCCCGCTTACCGATGAATCACGGTGCATGGGCCGGGTAATAGATAAATTCAAGGGAGATTGTTTATGACAAAAGATAATAACATAGAATTGAATATTGCTGATCTGCGAAACCTATGCGAGAAAGAAAACATAGAGGCAACACTTCATGCGACAAAGCGTCTTGAGCAAAGAGGCATTTTGTTAGCGGATGTAATTGCATGTATTCATAACGGAGAAATTATCGAACAATACCCTGATGATTACCCTTATCCGAGCTGTCTCATTTTAGGAATGTCTTTGAAAAATCGCTATCTTCATGTTGTCATCGGCAGCGATATGAAAACAATATGGATAGTAACTGCGTATTATCCTGATCCTGACAAATGGAGTAAAGACTTCAGAACAAGAAAGGAGATTTGATTTATGGCGTGCTTTTTATGTAAAGGAAATGTTGAAAAAACGACCACAACATATATGACCGAACATAACGGATGTTTTATTATCATCAAAAACGTACCTTGTACAAAATGTACCCAGTGCGGCGAAGAATATCTTAACGGAGTCACGATTGAAAAGATCGAAAAAATTATCTCCAATGTAAAAGAAGCTTTGACTGAACTTGCCATTATCGATTTCACACAAGCTGCTTAGTCCCTACCTCGCGCAGAGATATACCTTTGCAATAAGAATATTTCCGCCAGATTGACGACGGAGAAAGAAAAGGGAATTTATTATGACTATCACGGTGGAATAATTATGGAGGTGTGTATTATGGCAGAGTATGTGTATCCCGCTATTTTCCATTCCAATGGGGATGAAACCTATACGATAACCTATCCGGATTTACCTGGATGCATCAGTGAGGGAAAATCATTGGCCAACGCTATGTATATGGCACAGTCTGCACTGACTCAATGGATAGAATATCTGACTGACAAGAACTATAACATTCCGAAGGCAAGTAATATTCTCGATGTCGAAACGGAATCGAATGAGTTTGCAAATTTAATTCGCGTTGACGTAAAAGAAAGTCGCGCTGTAAGGAGGACTGTCAGCATTCCCAAATGGATGGACGATAAAGTGTCAGATGCCGGCTTGAGTCTTTCCCGTGTCTTGCAGGACGCCTTACTTCAAAAATTTCAAGCATAAAAAACCGCCCCGGTGCGCCAACACCGGATCAACTATTATTTTTTCAAATTAACTATTGTTTTTTTACCGCAAAGGACTTATGATTATGTCGTAACTTAGTTACGAAAGTGAGCATACCCCTAGCGGTAGTCCTCCCACTATAAGGGATCCGACGATGCTTGGGGTATTTTATCAGGAGGGTTCATTGTGAAAGTTGGACATGTTGGAATCATTGTCGGTATTAAGGACAAAGAGGAGGACCCTGGAAAAAAGCACTGCGAAAAATCGTTTGCCTTGTCATATGACGCAAATGATCCAAAACTATATTCGCCTGCTAAGATCACCATTGGTGAGAAGATCAGGCAGACGACTAAAGCTTTGTGGGATACTGGTGCTACGATAACTGCTATCTCTCATGCAACAGCAGAGCATTTCAATGCTGTTCCGCAAGATTTCGGGGTTTCCATCAGTGCAACCGGACGCAATGATGCTAATATTTATCTTGCCACAATAGAACTCCCTGGTGGAATCGTTTTTCATGATGTGGAAGTATGGGATGTTGACTTATCCGATCACGGAGCCGAAGTTGTGATTGGCATGGATATTATTGCCCGCGGCAGGCTTGTCGTAGAGACTGTGAATGGGACTCCAATGTTCTCATTCAGTGTAGAGTGCTAACTAATAAAAAAACTCCCCGATGCGCCAACACCGGAGCGAAAATGAGGAAATTTATATGAAAATAAATGCAAACGGGACAGAAATATCTGTAATATCCGTAGAACGGTTTCCAGATGATTTTTTATGATTAACAGACTTGGCAAGAAGAAAAAATTCACATGAGCCTAAAGATGTTGTTAAAAACTGGCTTCGTCTTCGTTCCACGATTGAATTTCTCGGATTATGGGAACAATTATATAATCTAAATTTTAAAGGGGTCGAATTCGACACCTTTAAGAATGAAGCTGGTTCAAATGCATTTACTTTGACTCCACAAAGGTGGATAGAAAAAACAAATGCAATAGGACTGATTCCACGATCGGGAAAAGGCGGCGGAACTTATGCGCACAAAGATATTGCTTAAAAAAACTCATTATAACGCTTGTAATATTTTTTGCAATATAGTAATATACTTGTACGGAGAGAACCATATTGATTATGGTTGAAAGGCACTCATGCAAGTATATGCATGGGTGTTTTTTACTATTAAAAACCGCCCCGGTGCGCCAACACCGGAGCGGCCAGCATATATCTCTCGGAGGATGACATATGCCCCTAAGCAAGGCATATTATATCATCTTTCGTGAGCACCAGTCAATCCCGAACATACATTCGGGTGGTGGTGTATTTTTTAAACAAAAAAGGAGGATGATATTATGGCAAAGGCGAAAAAATTACCGTCTGGGCAGTGGAGAGTATTGGTCTACAGCCACACAGACCCGGACGGGAAACGACACTATGAGTCTTTCACAGCGGACAGCAAAAGGGAGGCGGAATATCAAGCTGCGGAGTTTGCGAGAGACAAGGACAGGAAAGGGAGGCCGGAAAATTTAATTGTAGCTGAAGTTGTCCAAAAGTACATTGAGATTAAAACAAACGTTTTGTCTCCCAGTACGATCAGAGGTTACGAAAATACAGCGAGAAATTATATTTACAAATCATCAATAAGTAAATATAATATACGCAGCTTGTCGCAAATCGAACTACAAAAATGGGTTGGTGATCTGGCCGACAGTTTTTCTCCGAAAACGGTCCGGAATGCTTATGGGCTTCTATTATCTGCGGTTGAAATGTTCGTTCCAGATTTCAAGGCCAAAGTAACGCTTCCGCAGAAAAAGGATCCGGCTCTGTATGTGCCATCTGACAGCGATATCAAGCATATACTGTCTCACATCCAGGGAAAAGAACTTGAAATTGCAGTTTTACTTGCTGCTTTCGGCCCCATGCGGAGAAGCGAAATATGTGCTTTGACTACAAACGATATTCGCGGGAACATCGTTACCGTGAATAAAGCAATGGTACTTGATGCAAATAATCAATGGACAATCAAGTCACCAAAAACTCTCTCAAGTTACCGGGAAATAAAATATCCTCAGTTTGTGATTGATAAAATCAAAAAAAACGGCGGACGAATTATAGAAGCTACACCAGATCAATTATCGAGCCGCTTTCGTCGCGCGATCAGATTTTCTCATTCTCCGAAATTTCGTTTTCACGATCTTCGCCATTATGGAGCATCTATCATGCACGCTATCGGGATACCAGATCAATATATCATGGATCGAGGTGGCTGGGCGAGTGACAGGGTAATGAAGAAAATCTACATCGGAACAATCTCCGAAGAAAAAGAAAGAGCTACCGACCATATTCTTAATCATTTTGCAGACATGCAACACGAAATACAACACGGAATCAAAAAATCTTGATAAATCAAGTGTTTTAGATTGAAAACAAAGGGGGTGTAGCCCTTTGCTTCCACACATTCAAAAACCCTGGATTATCAAAAAGGCTTGATTTTCCAGGGTTTTCTTTATTTTATATATTGATAACAGCATCATTATATTGCTAATAGATATAGCATTATGCAACACAATGCAACACGAAAATGCAACACGAAATCATGATATGATATGCCTTTCTCCCCTCCGGTCGCCGCCGGAGGGTTTTTTCGCATCCTGTCGAAAATATATCCTGACACAGTACATCAAAAAGTACAAAAGAAAAAAGAGGCCGGGCAGTTACAATGCTGCCGGCCCTTTCCGTTACACCTTACCGCAGTGCTCGCATTCCCCGCACATGCATGTCATAAGGGACAGAATGTCCTCATACGGCAGCGGAAAATCCTCCTTTCAGTTAATCGGTTCGGTATACGCCAGGCAGATCCATCCAGCTCCGCTTAACAGCCTACCCCATAGGCCCTTCGCGCCGGTTTTCATGTTCACCTTCCCGATTGCTTCCTCCATGATGGTAAATGATCCGACACCGGTATGCCCGACACTCGGCGCATCCACGGTCGGGCTTATCCGGATGTTGAGATCAGGGATGGAGACATGCACCATGTACGGTTCCCAGCCCTCATCCAGCCCAAAGCCCTTCCGGATGCCTGCGAGAATCGCCCGCGCAATCTCCCGCTTATGCGCCTGATACCAGTTCATATCATCCCGGTCAGAGATAAAGCAGGTCTCCAGCACTGCGTGACTGACGCCCTGCGCCCGGATATGGTTTTGCACCATGAGGCCGGTCTGGTACTGCCGCTGCGTAATCACCACTCCATCCCACGCCTGCTTGCTCCCGATGGCGTACAGGTTGGACAGGATCGCGTCCTCCACGCTGTGCCCGGTCTCGCTCTGGTCGATATAGACCATGCTGCCGGTCATCTGGCCGTTGCCGGCACAGTCCGGATTAACGCTGGCATTGAAGTGGATCTCCAGCACGTACTTGTAACCGGTCACGTCATAGCTTCCGCCATTTTTGAAAAAGCTATAATGATTCCGGTCCGGCGCTACATCGCAGGATACGCCCTGCCGATCTGCCTCCTCCTTCACAAGCTGCGTCAGCTCTCTCGTCAGTGTCGCCTCTTCATAGCCGCAGCCCACGGCTCCGGGATCATAACTCCCATCCATGTTCCGCCCGTGTCCCGCCATCACCAGCATCCGAAAATTCTTCATCTCTCTTCTCCTTCCGAAATAATAATGCCCCCAGCTTCCCGGCATCCCGTCCTTACCCAGATACGCCATATCTCCCGGTATCGGGGCCGGACCCGTCACCAGCTTCTCCCAGTCCGGGATCCCGTCCGGGCCGTACTTATTGAAACTCCGGAACATCAAGATCTGATATCCTGGTAGTCTCCTTACGCCCTGTTCATACACCGCCCGGACCGCCTGCATCGATTCCCCGGAGTAATCATCAGCCGGCGCGGCGAATGCGGAAAGGTTGTTACCATTGTCCAGGATGCACTGTGCGACGCCCAGCTTACCGGCAAACGGCAGGACGCTGGCCTCCGCTTCCACGATTTTTGCAAGGATTTCAAGATTCATCGTCATCCTCCTTGTCTGCATCCCCCATCGTATCTTCTGTATAGGATTTAATGTGTGTGAGCAATGGGAGCAGGAATGGCGGCATGGCGATCCCGATGTCCTGCAGGTTTTCGAGGATGCTGATGATCTCATTGCAGATGATCCAGATTGCCACAACACCCGCCACCAGAAACGGCAGCGACCAGGACAGGCCGATTGTCTCCGTGGTGTAGAGGATCAGCTGATCGATCAGCGCCCCGACCAGTACCAGGATCCACATACAGATCTTTTTCCAGATGCCCCGCATGGACTGATAGCTGTTGATGTCCTCCTGCCTATGCGGCGCGGCGATCAGGCCGGTGACATAATCGATCACGTTGGCCCCCACCATTAACAGGATTGGGACGGTCAGAACCCCAAACAGGGAATTGATGACGCCGAAGACGGCCGCCAGAAATGCTTTGATCTTGTTTTCCATTATGATACCTCCGTTTCTGTTTTGGCTGCTGCATCCAATGTTTTTATTTTGGTTTCCAGTTCTGTCAGCCTCTCTTCCAGGTAATGGATTTTGCTGACCGTATACCGCAGCAGCAGCGTGGTCAGGGCGTTGTAATCCAGGCTGTAATAATCAATGATCTCTTTCTCCGGGTCTTTGGGATCCGGGATCGATCCTCCGGTCCCGCGTACCAGGACCGACTCCGTGACTCCCAGCTCCTTTTCTGCCTCCAGGACCTCCTGCGCGATCAGACCGGCATTGAGGTAAGTATCGCCGCCACGGAACCGGTACGTTTTCGGCGACAGCCGCTCAACCAGTTCCGCCATCCGTTCCGGAAGGGCTTCTACCTCCTTCTTCAGTCGCTCATCGGACCCGTTCGAGATGGAGTTATAGGCGACCAGCGCGCCTTTGCTGGCCTCGATAATACGCGCCGTGTAATCGCTGGTACTGCCCCCGAAGTGGAAGTCAAAGTACGGCGTCGAAGCATGCAATAACTCCAGACCGTAAGTCTCCACCGCCTTTTTTGTATGGATATCTCCCGGTATATCCAGGCTTCCATCTGCCTCAAACGTGAACGTTTTCCGTTTCGTGATGTCCTGGCAACTTGTGTGTATTTGTACCGCATTGTCATTTGCTATATGCATTTCCTCTACTGTTTCATTGCCTGGCGTCGTGCCCAGCGCCGTCCTCAGATTCTGTGCGGCTTCCCCGCCGCCGATGATCGTGCGCCCCCCGTCTCCGATCACAAGGCCGCTCCCGTATTCGTCCCCGGCATACATGGAGATCGCCTGCCCGGTCCGTTTCCCTGACGCGTACTGGATGTGCCTCGCAGAGCCACTCAATGTGAGGTCTTGATTACCAGGGATGTCGATGGGCTTCGGCTCCGTCCCGGATGGCTTTGACGCAGAAAAGGTACCAGGGTAAGTAATGCTGACTTTGCCGTATGCAAGGCTGACCTTGACATCTAAGAGGGTCATATCGTCGTAACTTTCCGATTTCTGAACATATAAGTCCCATGTTCCTGCTGCCGCTTTTGTCATGACCGCTCCAACAGACAGCGGATGATACAGAAATTCCGCCAGTCCCGGGTCAGTCGAATCGACGTTACTGAACCGGACGGTAAGCATTGTCGGGGTACGGTCCCCCCGCCTGGATACGCAGAAGACAATCGGTATATTGGCGTATGTATTGGTTACGGTTATCCTTGCAACGCATATGTACCCGGCAGTTCCCGAATTGACCCGGTAAGCGTGTACGTTAAATCCCTTCTGCAGGGTTACATCTGACTGCGCTGTCAATTTGTCCCGCAGCGTCACCGGCCAGGCAACATCCATCCCTCCCTCCGTTCGTTTCCCGAACCCTATCCCGTTCCGTCCTGAAGGAATATGAATATATGCCGCTCCTGCCATGACCGAAGCAGCATCTGCCCGGATCTGGCTGAAGCTGTCCTGCAGGACCACGTAAATGTCATAGCCGCTGCCAACGTCCGCCGGCACAATGACCGATTCGGAGTCTAAGGTATTATCCCCCATGGTCAGGGCCTTGCTGCTGTAGGAGGATGCGGATGTCTTTTTATAGTAGACGGTGCAGGTTTTTGCATTTTTGTTGGATAGCGAGGTGATTCCTCCGGAGGGCTTGACACAGATATATGCCCCGCTGCTGTCCGCCGTCCCGTCGGTTGCGGATTTACAGCGGTATGCCGAGATACCGGAAATCCTCGGAGGCGTGTAGGCAGTTACGGTGATACTGGTGTCCTTTTTTGCCGTCCTGCCGCGGCTGTCAGTCACCGTCACGCTGACCGTGACCGTCCCGCTCCCGTTAATGACATTGGTGGTGACGGCAGCGCCGCTGTAACCGGTCCCCTCCATCGTCACCGCATAGGACTTGATCGTCGCCCCATACTGCCCCGTGCCGGTACTGGTCACTTTCAGCCGGCTCCTGCCCTGGATATAACCGGTGATCCCGGACGGGATGGACGCCGCCTCCGCAACCGTAACGGATACGGACGGCACGACGCTTGCCGGCACGGTAGCCGTTAAGCTGACTTGCGAGGACCCGACCAGCGTACTGCCGGAATAGGTCTCGCAGGTAATCTGGATCGAGCCGGAGGCGGCATTCGGGATCTGCGACATTAAGCTTAGCGGGACTGTCCAGGAGGCGCTTGCCCCGACGCCGGCTGCGATTGTCCCGGATACAGAACCTAGCTTATACTTTAACGTATGCGTAAAGGTATTGCTTGCCCGGTTGGTATTGATCGTGACCGCTTTGCCAAACTCCACACGGGCCGGGGATACCGTGGGTGCGGATGCCCTTGCGATGGATGTGCAGGTGTGCGTCCCGGATACGGTCAGGTAATCCAGCTCCTGACCGTGGTTCTGAGTCTGATCGTAAGAAAAGCTAAAAGAAAATGACTTTTTCCCGTCATTGCTGTGCGCAACCGTCACCGACCCGGAGCACATCGTAAGAGGTTTTGCCTCCGACGTGCCCGTCAGGACCACCGCCTTATAATTGCTGGAATTGATCAACGTAACGCCGTCAATGACAACCACTAACTTGTTTCCATTTGTGAAGCTGTGTGCCGGTCCCGTAAATCCATCTGCGCGGTACAGATAGAACACGTAGTCAATCGTCGAACGATTGTTCGCAACGTCATTGTGCTCTGTCAGGACGACTTTTCCCCGATAATCGGTCTGGCTGCCTCCATTTGCGTAGGCATAATAGGTATTGCTTGCCATCTGTCCCCCCCCTCCTTAATTGATGAACACATTCCCGGCGCTGTCCTTGGTAATAACCAGACCGCACAGGTCTGCCGTGTCGGTGGCGACGATGTTGCTGACATACATCTTGTTGTCCGAGAAATAGGCCACTTCCACGCCGTTGCTGGTGAACTTGATCCGGTTGTTGACCAGAGTCAAGATTAACGGATTATTCTCCTCTCCCAGGACAATGCTTCCATCCACAAAACGGATATATTTCTTCCATTCCGCAAACTCGCTTACCGTCTCCCCTTCCAGCTCCTGGATCGTCTCGGTCAGCCGGGAAAACAGGATGTCAATGGAGTCCGCTGATTGCACGAATTGTGTCGATACCTGTTCCATAAATGTTTCCAGGTCGGAAGTTCTGACGTAATCCTTGACGGCAGACAGGACGATTTCCTGCGCCGTTTTGGTCGCGTCCGTATATCTTCGGTCGATCTCCTGATAGACCGCATCCAGACTTCCGGCCCCCGTCACAACCGGCAATGTCTGCATATCCAGTACCGTGCCCGTACCTCCCGATGCCAGGAGCGTAAACCGTACCGCTGCCGTATTTGCTCCCAGTTCGCTTGTATCGTAAGCACAGGCAGCCTCATCCTGCTCTGAAGCATAGACAGCCGTAAAGCGGATTCCGTCCTCCGACGTATCAATCGCCCAGCGCCCAGCATACGCCATCCTCATTTCGGCCGTCCCGTCCCGATAATAGCCGGATGCGGTAATCTCGGACGGCAGATATGCTCCCTCTCCGCCGCGTTGGATGGTACTCGCAGAGAGCTCGATAAAATAAATTCTTCCCGGCTCTCCTGTTTCCCCGTCGTTTACCCGGGCCAAGGTAATGGTACTGTTTGCAAGCACCATAAGATCACCCCTCTAACCGTGCTTCATATGTTACTTTATTTTCAACGTCTCCGGCGGATAACGTGAGCGTCTGCCCGGTTGCCTCGATCTCTTCGCTCCCGTCTTTATACCAGTTAATCTTTCCAAGGGCAGTTAATGCAGTTCCTGTCACTTCCTGTCCGCCCTTGTATACGTGAGCGGTCAACGTGGTTGCAATCGCCGTATTTTTAAAAATCAAACCATTGGAAGACGTGATCACCAACGTCAGCGCATCGGCTCCGGCAGCTCCCGTATCCCCCTTGTCTCCTTTGTCCCCTGTCGCTCCGTGCGTTCCGATGATCTTCGGTGTGGTATTCTCTGATTTCCCATCTGTGTAGGTAATCTTTTCGTAATTCCACAGATATTTGTTTGTTGTCGTCGTGTTGACGATAGCGGTCCCCCATCCTTCCGTTTCCGTCGTTATCCCGCTTTCTGCAGATGATACCAGGTAATACTCGGTAATGGATGTGATCCCCCTGCCTGCTGCCCCGGTAGCGCCATACACACCAATAATCACGGGCGTCGTTGTTGTGGATGCGCTGTTGTCATCGTATTCAATTACTTCGTAGTTCCACAGGTATTTTTTATCTTCTGTGATGGACTGCACCGTCGTTGTCCATCCGGCCGTCTCAGTTGTAACGCTTGATCCGGATGCGGTAGCAAGATAATAGTTTTTGATGGACTTAATCCCTCTTCCGGCTGCTCCTGCCTTTCCATCCGTCCCGCTACGAGAAACACTGTACAGAATGCTGTCGGCCCCTGTTGTGTACTTGATCACGGTACGCGTCCAGAGATATTGCCCGGCCGGAACCGTCGGAACGGTCTCCTGCCAGCCGTCTGCCGGTACTTCTGTCCCACTTGCTGATACCTGATAAGTCACGGTAGTGGACGAAATGCCCCGTCCTGCCGCTCCTGTCGCTCCCTGTTTGCCCGTAAAAGCAATGGAATATGTGAATGTCTTATTGATTGTGATTTCGTCGTCAATCGTAATCGGGATGGTAAAAAATCCACCTTCTGTCAGCGCCGATGTGGCCGTGACCGTAATGGTCGGGGAGGGCGATTTGCCATCCGAGACAGCGGAAATCCCTGCAGGAGTGGTCATTGCCCCTACTTTGCACGGCACCTGCTCCGAACCCCGCATCGCCAATACCTGTGTCGTGGTGGTCTGCGTGGAGGATACGCTGTCCGTATCTCCTAACCATGTGTAATTCTCATTGGTTAATATTACGGAATACGCATCCGTTAAATCAATCAGTGTCGTCTGGTTCTGTGCCTTTAATGCCATATTTTTCTTTCCTTTCTTTAAACTTTTAATAATCCAAAACACAATGGAATGTGGTTTTGATTTCTACATCTTCGGAATTCAGGGTAAAGATAAAGCCTTCGTCCGACAACCGCGGGTCCGTTTCGTCAATCGGCGTATATTCGCTTTCGCCGAAGCGCTTTGCCGACCAGGTTATTTTCGCTCCCATCCCGAATTTCTCATGCATTTGCCTTGCGCATCCGATGAGCAAATCTCCTATGATGATCGATACCGTAAGGCTCGTTGCGACACCGGTATTTTTAAAAATCGTCCCATTGCTCGAATCGATCATCAGGAGAACCGCATCGTCGCCTTTTTCCCCCTTTCCGCCATCCTTTACTTTTGAGATGCTGAAACGTCTTGTGACCGCAAGGGTATCCTGATACACCGCTGTAATATCTACCCATCCGGAATCCGCAGACAACTCTGTGACCGTATACACATGCAGGGCTTCCTTCCATTGCCCCGTAACCCCTGTTGACTTTTCCACGCGATAAGAACAGGATTCCGTCACGTCTTCCTTTCCGTATAATACGGATACACCTGTTTCGCATCCGGTATAATTTCCATTTGCCCCGTCTTCGTCCGTCGGAACAGCATGGACTTCGTTCGTCAGCACCATTGTAATTGCCCTGGACGCATTCGCAGCTCTCACGGCTTCCTCTGCTTGTTTTTTAGCGTCGGAAGCTTCTCCGAAGATGCCCAGAAGCTCTCTGTCCTGCTCTTTCTGGAGTTCCATTTGCGATCCTGTATAGGTTCCCCGTGTTCTTCCGACCGTCAGTCTGCTGTCATCCGGATTCAGCAAGTCCAGATCCAGCTCTGTCACAAGCATGTACGTATCGAGCCCATGCGGCACACTGATTACCCTTTCATATCTTCCGATCCGAAATGACTGAATATCCTGTCCGGTCGCTCTCAAATCGACTGCTGTAACTTCAACCGTTTCTGAAAGCAACGCGCATTCTGTGAGGTCTTTCCCCGCCTGCCGCAGCAGGTTTCCCGGCAGCGTGATATCGTCATGTTCCATGACTTTCAAGATCAGTCCGTACCGATTGACCGCCTCTTCATTGGCGATATAATCGACCCCCTGATTGACAGAAGCGATCGTCAGCCGGTTCCCATCCTGGTCCCTCGCCCCTAACGGAAGGATCCCGGTTGCAATCTCCTCTCCCGTGATGAGTTGTGACAGGTCAATCAGGTTTTTCCCAAACTCAACATCCTGGATATTTTTGATATCGGTATCTGCCAGATAGTCGATGGTGACGACATCTCCATACCGCAGGATCAGATATCCGCCTAGCAGATCAATCAGCTTCTCCTGTATTTCCTGCATAGTCGTCGGATAAGCGGATGTCGCGCGCACAATATAATCATTGCTGTCCATAGCGTCCACTTTTCCAAGCGCAAACTTCCGTCCTGCGTCGACCTGACTGTTGTGCTGATCGATCAGCATCTGCAGGTATCCTTCTACGGTTCCCGAATAGTTGTATGGCCGCACAATGGTATCGTTAAAATAGGCAAGGCATCCCTCGCAGATCACTTTTCTTTCTCCATACAACTCTGTTTCCACAGACAGGGAACGTCCCCGGAAAATCTCAGATCCATCCTGAAAGATCCGGATGCGGTTGGCAAGCGGCGCGATTTTCCCGTACATCGGGTTTTCCGGGTACAGCCCCAGTTTTACATTCCCTGCCCGGTTGACTGTCTGTTTTACTGTCGCAGAGGCGACGGTATGCGCCTTTGACCGTGGATCATATACAAGTATCCCATCCATCATGATCTGATACATCTTGCGTCTCCTACAAGCTCATTTCCCGGTACTGAAATGTCAGGTCCGCCTCTCCCGTGATCTTCAAGCTGTTGTCTCCGGTCTGTAACCGGATCTGGAGATACTGGGCCGTCCCCTCGTTGACCGTGATCTCATGGCCGGCAAACGTAATGGTCGCTTCTCCGGATGAAGTAATCGTTGGGATTACTTCCACACCCTCATTCTTTAATACCATCGTCTGTGCTCCGCTTTCTGCAGTGATGGAAAGTTTCGCGCTTGTTTCCTCTGCCTTATAACGGAATGGTTCCGCTGTGAAAGTCAGCTTCATTTTATGGATGAGGTTTTTCTTTTCGAGCGTGCATTTGGTCAGCCGGCCGGTATAATAATGGTCCGCGTCATAAGACAGGACTATTTTGCAGTTTCGCCCTAGATGCTTTGTTAAAAATCTTCTCTCCAGTTCCTGCCAGCTCCCGTTTGACTGTTTCTTTCCTGTTGTGATAACAATATTCCTTTGGTCGTATGTAATTGTCCCAAATGCCTCCGTCAGATCCAGCCGGCCGGAACGGCCTGGAATCCGGATATAAGTTGTATTTGGCTGTGGCGGCGTGACGGATACGGTTTCCACGATCAGTCCGCTTTCCGACAGCCTCTCTTCATTGATGGTTATATCGATCATAGATACCTCCCTGTCTGCCTTGCACGGTCTGACAGTTCCTGATCCATCCGTGGCGCCATCCGTCCAACCAATGTCTTATTGTCGAGATAGATTCCTTTCTCACTGTTGTCCGCAATGATCTGCAGGAGTGACAGGATTTGTTCCGCCGGCAGGCTGTTCCCACTGGCCTGCACGGCCGGTGCATCCGTATATTCCCATTCAGACAGGCTGTCGCTGGCCGTATCTCCCAGTTTCAGCGCGCTTTCCGCAATAGACGGCATTCCTTCTTCTACTGCTTCTCGAAAACCGAGGATCAGTCCTTCGCCTCCCAGGCTTCCGCTTTCCTCCAGGAGCCTGGATGGGGAATGGATCTGCAAGCCGCTGTTGACCGCCGACTGGATCCTTGCAGCCGCCGCAGATACTTCGTTATAGCGTGCATTTAACCGGCCGACGAACCCATTGACCAGTCCGTCTGCGGCACTCGTTCCGGATATCTGCAGCGGGTTTGAGAGATTCCGTGTCCTGGATACAATCTCATTCAGCTCCCTTTGTATCGGATCTCTCCCATTCTTCATCCCGTCCGTGAGTTTGTTTACAAATCCGGATCCGGTTGAACCTCCGATTCCTTTCATTGTAGTTTCAAATAACAATGCTTCCCCGGAAATCAACAGGAGCGACAGGCCGATTGTTACCGTAGCCCCTCCGATCCCGGAAGACAGTTCGTCGATGTACCCACTGGCGGATTTCGATCCGTCTTCTGCATACTCTTCTACTTTCGCGGCAGCCTCTCCCTGCAGTGCATCCAAATCGCTTGCAACCGTTGGCGCCCCGTTCTGCAATCCCTCCGAAAATTTTCCAATGTATCCGCTTCCGATCTGAATCCCTTTCTCATTCAGCGTCTGCGCCAGTGTGTCCGCATCGATTCCGAGCTGCTGCCCGTAAGCCAAGAATCCGCTTTCCGCTTCCGCCAGGCCGCTGGAAATACCGCCTGCGAGATTGACCTTTTCTGTCCAGATATTATTTAGATCTCCGATGAACTGATCACTCTGGATCACCAATTCCTGTACCTGCGCTGCCATTGCCGGACCGGCATCCTGCAGTTCTTTTATGAGCCCTTCATTGAGTCCACGGTCTGCCAGAGTCTGAAGGTTATCCGCCCAGTTACGCATCCCATCTACTTGTGACTGTAGGTTTATCAGGACATCTGCTGCCGCAATCGCGGTCCCACCGCTGAATTGATCAAACAATCCAAGCTGTCCGGTGATGGAATCATAGGCAGAGTTATATGCATTTGCATATTTCTCTGCCATGCTGTCGAAGTTTTCCCGGACGGTTTCCTCTGCCTCTCCCGTCTTCTCCGCGTAGGCAGATAACGCGCTTGTCAGGCTGTCAACCTCTTCCTCGGCTGTTTCCGTGACATCCGTCATGTTTTCCTGTGCATCGCTCAATTCGGAAGTCTTTTCTACCACTTCATCTTCAGAATATCCCATTTCCTCCAGTGCTTGATTTGCCTGGTTCAGTTCTTTTGTGGCGGCTTCATATACGTCATTTGCCTCTTCCTGCGCATTTTTTGCTTCAATAACCGTTTTATGAGCGGATGCTACTGCGCCCTCGTAATCTCCGTATAATCCGGCGTTTTTTTCCAGAGACGCATTATTCATTTCCATGAAATCACGTTCCTGTTTTTCTGCTTCCGCGACTGCCTCTTTTGCTTTTACCAGATTCAGTTCTGCTTCAAAAACCTTTTTATATAAAACTTCCCGTGTTTCCATCGCAGCATTTTGTCTAATCATTTCCTCTTGATTTTTAATTAATGCTGTGATTTCTTCATTTGTCAGGTTAATGCTTCCTGTTTGCTCATCATAGGCGGCGGCAAGTTCCGGGATCTGTTCTTTCAGTTCCCCGACAATCTTCTTGATCCGGTATTTGGTATATTCGTCCTTTTCTTCTTCCCCATTTAGTTGAAGGAGAAGTTCCTTGTAATCCTCCAGCTCCCCGATATTCGTCAGGGCATCGTCCCGTGTCTGTTTGACCGATTCCAGGGATTTCTCTACTTCCTCATTCGATCTTTTGATCTCGTCTGTGAACTGCTCCAGATCGGATTTTGGCTTTTCGACTCCGCCGGAAATCCAGCTCAGCACCCCCGCCGCCCCATTGACCAGATCCGCGACGCCATCTACAATCCCTGGTAAAATTGTTTCTGCGATGGATGTTAGCTGTGAAACAAAATCTCCGGAGGCAGTCCCTAAGTCTTCCAGGGCGTCCCCCATCTTTCCATTTGTGATTTCGTTCGAGATTCCCTGAAGGTCCCCAATCGCACTTTCCGAAGCTTCATCGAATCCTTTTGCAAACCGCGAGAGTGCGCCCCTTGTAATCCCGTCCATGGCGGAGCCGAGATCATCATACTTGATCTCATTGAGTTCTTCCAGGGCGCTTGATGTGGTGCTGATCTCTCCGTTGATATCTCCAAGAGCTGCAATTCCCTTGACGCCCAGGTCTTCCCACATGGTCCCGAAAAGGTTGACGCCGGCCGTCGTCCGTTCTACACCGGGGCCCATCTGGGCCAGCTTTTCAATGACCATCTGCGTGGCTTCTTTGGCTGATTCTCCACCCTCATTAAAAATGCGGAACATTTCATCTGCGTCCAGGCCCAGGGCCTCAAACGCCTCCCTGGACGTGTCGGAGCCGTCTTTCGTCCGGATGCCAAATTCCTTCATTGCGTCCCCAAGCTTGTCCACGGAGAATGTACCGCTTTCCGCGCCATTGACAAGGATATTGAACATATCCTCCGCGGAAAAGCCCAACTGCTCAAAATGGACCGAATACTCATTAATCGAATCCAGAAGATCCCCGTTCTTGTCGAGACCGTTTTGTGCTCCCTGAACAATCAGGTTGAATGCCTCGTCGCCGGTAACGCCGAACTGCTCCACCAGCATATTAACGGCGCGGAGCTGCTCCTGCATGTCGTATCCGAACGTATCCTGCAGGGTCATGGCCTGCTCCGTCGTCCTTTTGAGGTTGTCCGGATCCATCTTCCCCATCTGCCGGACCACCTCTCCCATGCTCTCCGCAACATCCTCGATGCTTTCGCCAAAATTGTCCGCATAGACTTCATACATGACGTCCCGGAAGTCCCCCAGGTCCTCTTTTGCGGTCCCGGTGCTTGCCGCGAATTGGTTTAAGCCTCTCCGCCCGCTGATCCCGAGGCCGATCGCCTCGGAGCCAATCTCCTTGATCCCGCCGGCAATCGCCTGGATTCCTCCCAGGATCGCACTGCTTGCAAGGTTCGCCTTGAGGACTTCTGAAAAGACAGAGACAGACTCTCCGGACCCGTCTGCGCTCTCCGAAACCTCCTGCAGGCCTCCGGACAGGTCCGTCAAATCCTCATCCGCCTGATCCGCCGCCTTTGCGGCATGATCCAGTTTTTCTTTGTTTTCTGCCAGCTCTGCATCCAGCTTATACAGTTCTGCATAAGCGTTGTTGAGCTTGATCTCCCAGTCCTGAACCTGTTTGGAATTCTCGCCATATTCTTTTTTTGCCGTTTCCAGGGCTCCGTTTAAGGTTTCAATCCGCCTCTCCTGGGCTTCGTGCATCTCTTCCAGCGCTTTTCCGGTTTCTGTCAGAGCCTCGACGGAATCTTTGCTGTCCGCAAATCCGGCAGATAACATTTTCATTTCCGACCGTAGGACGGACTGTTCCTTTCCGATTGCCTGCAGGGCCGCCCGGTATTCTTTCTCCCCATCGAGCGTAATCATCCCGCCGATTTTTCGTAATTTTTCTGCCATGACGGCCCTCCTTTCAGAATGGAATGACGGTATCGATTGTCACTTTTTTCTTTTTCTCCCCGCGGAAATATCTGTAATCCACGAACAGGGCGGCAAGCTTGCGCGGGGTAGAATGCCAGATCTCCTTATCGGAGTATCCGAACTGTTTCCCGATTACGAAATAGCGGGCAATCGTCACCCGCTCGTCGCGTTTGGGTCCTCATCCTCTTCGCCAATGTCGTCTTCCTCCTTCGCGATCCGGAGGAAAGACAGGGAATAGGCGCTGCAAATTGCCGCAAAGCATTCCGACATGTTCACATTGGAGAGATGCCGGCGGACATATTCCTCGGTCAGAAGCTTTGGTTCCTCTCCTGTCTCATCGCTCTTAATCAGGATTGCTTCATTGATCAGGTAAGTCAGGATTTTTGCGACGTTTCTCCGGAAGTCCCTGGACTTGCTGTCCCCAAGCAGCGTAATCAGGTCGTCGATATGGATATCGAACGCATCCTGTACCTCGTCAATGACATTAACTGTGAACAGCAGTTCATATTTGATGCCGGCGAACTTTAACGGGGCTCCGGCTGGCCTGATATCGCTCATCTCTCCTCCTTATACGGCCTCCGACGCCTGGATATTCGCTTTTTTATTCAGATAGGCGATTGCCTCTGCTTCTGTCGCAAACGTCTCCTCTTTCTTCCAGTCGCCTTTCGCGTCCGTCATAATTGTCGCGGACATTTCCGGTGTTACGAAATTCGTCGCCCCCTGTTTGGTCTGCATGGATTCATTCGCTTCCGCGAAGATGGTCTTGACAAACCAGATCGCGCGATATTTCTTCACATGGTTGTCCATCTTCGGTGCATAAAATCCGAGACCTAAGTACGGAGCCACATCCGCAGCGTTTGCCGTGATCTCGTTCCCCTCCTCATTCTTTTTGTGTCCGAGCACTTTGGTCTGGATGTCCTCCGACATCTGCGTGGTGCCGATTGACACCGTTCCGTCCGTAAATGAGGTGTCGCTTTCCGCCACGGCGTCATCCCCATACAGGTATGCATTCGCGCTGTTGATCTGGATATCTGCCTTGATTGCCTTCCCAACCACAAAACCCTGCTCGTAGGTGTTCTCTTTCTTATCCGTTCCTTCTTCGGTAAGCGGTGCCGCTACCATGTATTTCAGTCCTACCAGTGCCATAATTCCTCCTGTTCCCGCATCCGCGTATAGGATGCGCTGATTGTGATATGCCTTTTTTCGGCTTCGTTGTCATACATCTGGTTTTCCAGAATCACTTCGGAAAACCCTTCCGCTTCCAGCGCCAAACGAAACGTCTGTTCTGTTTTCCGATATGCGTCTTCCGGCGGGAGATACAGCTCGAAATCCAGGACGTACTCATCCGCAAGCGGGGTATCGTCCCCGAAAAAGACCGGCTCGATATGCTCCGTCAGGATCAGGTACCGCTCTGCATCCCCGAAGTATTCCGTCTCCGCGATGTCTTCTTCCCGGATCCCGATCTTCCCCGCCGCTTTGACAGCCATCCGGTATACGTCATCTTCCATATCCCATCTCCTGTACAATCCGGTCATATTCCTCCTGCATCAGGCGCTCCACTTCTTCCCTTGACTCTTTGACCGCATCTGTGATGATCGGCGTCTTTTTCTGGCGTTTTGTACCGTACTCCATGTATGCAAGGATCTCCGCGTTTCTTACCGGTACCTTCCTCTCCCTGAGTGACCCGGAATCATCGATGTAACGGGTACTTTCCCCGGTCGGACCGACACAGGTAAACCAGCCATATTTGTTTTCTTTCGGTTTGGAAGCGCTGATTGAATTCATCATCGCGCCGGTCCGCGTATGCTTTGCGCAGTTTATTTTGACTGCTTTTACAAGCGGCGCCTGTGCTGCTGCCAGGACACGCGGCGCAATGATCTCCGTCCTTCCAAGGCTGTTAATCATTTGGATTAACGCATTGGACGCATTAACGTCAAACTGAAAGGTTGCCATCTCAGTCCCTCCTTGTCCCGACGATCTCGGTATACCCCTCGTCATACTGCCGGAGATACTCGATATCGTATACATCCGAATGATACCGGATCTTCATGTCTCTTGTCAGTGGCACATTGGTGGTCCGGACCAGGAAGCGGGCTTTTGCTTCCCCCGCCTCTCTCCCGGATTTTATCAGCTCTGTCCCGGATTCCCCTGTCATTTTTGCATGACAGGAACGGATGATTTCTTCCCGCTTGATCGGATAGCCATTTTCCATCCTCTCATACCAGGTGATGATCTCAATGCGTTTGTTCAGCTCCCCTGGGTCAACCCTCATCATTCTCCCTCCTCCGACAGATACAGGTTCCACTTCATTTGGGCGAGGATAGAGCGGATCACATGCCGCACCCGGTCTTTCTGGCTTTCTGCGGTCATAGTCCGGTTGTCATAGAGCTCCTGCGTCACCGCGCAGATGGCATACTGTGTCAGAGTGTCTTCCTCATCGCAGGTCCCGGTCGCTTCCCAGATGTACTTTTTCGCCGCTTCCACGTAAAAGCTGATATCTTCCTCCCCATCGATCCGCAGGAAGTCTTTTACCGTCTGGAGATCCATCTGCGCGCCTCCTCTCAGTCTTCTCCGGTTACGGTTTCGTCATCCAATTCCAACGTCCCGTAAATGAATGCATCCTTATCCTTCAGCGTGCAGTCCTCCCGCTCAATCGCGCGGAATAAGGTCAGGTCCTCCTCAAACGCGTTCAGCTCTCCTGCCGCCGCAATATTGGAGGCCATGATCGAGGTCTGGTTCCTGTCCCAGAATTTGATTCCTTCTTTCAGGTCGCCGATGATAACCGGAATCTTCCGCTTGCTTGCCGTCTTGACATCCGACGGCATGACCTGATTCGGGATCACCTTTACCGGAACGATGGTCGCGCCTGCGCAAAGCCTTAACTGCATCGGCTCCGCAGGATTCGGCTGAAGGAGGTATTTCCCGTCGGAATCCTTCAACGTATCCAGCCACTGTAAGCCGTCGTCGTTCGTTACCACGGCAGAGGTCGTTTTGTACGCCTGTCCGAGCGTGACGTTTAAAATTTTCTTGATTCCGTCCAGATCCGCCACAGCGGCAGCGGTTCCGGTTTTTGCGACTTCCAGGATGATGTTGTTCCTCGTAGCCCTTGACTCCCCGCCGATCCATCCGGTCAGGACCTGGGTAATGTTCGCGTCGGAATCCGCCAGAAGCTCATTTGTCACCGGGAAATATCCCGCATACTTCTCGATTTCCCAGGTCAGACGCTCGAACTGCGGTGTATTTCCCGCCTGGATTTTTGCTCCTTCCCCGACTTTCTTAAATCCGGTCTGCTGGGATTTCTTTTTATATGTCCGTGCTCCCTTGTTGGTCGATACCTGTTCCACGTCTACCAGGTCAATCAGGGAGAATTCCGCATCCCTGTACTCGTTGATCCGGGTCTGGATATCCTCCGGCACCGTATAGCCGCCGTCTGCGCTCGTTCCTTCCGTCATCGTATTCCGGAACAGACCCCTCGCCGCCTGGGCGAATGCCTTCTCTGCCTCCGCCTTTCTGTCTTTCGGTTCTCCGACCGGCGTCTTCGGTACGGTATTTAACGCATCCTCTTCCAGGTCTTTCAGAAGGTCGTACTTTGCCTGCAGCGCATCCAGCTCGCCCTTTGCCTTTTTCGCCCCTTCCATATCATTTTTGTCCAAAAATTCCCTCAGCTCCTTCTTTTTGTCGTTGATTGCATTCAGCATTTCCCTGATTCCCATTTTGTTCTCCTTTCTCATTCTCCGTACAGGGATATGGAAAGTTCCAGCTTTTCCTTTTCCCTGTCGTATGCTTCCTTTTCCTTGATTGCCTGCTGCATCATCTGCGGTGTTACGGATAACTGTCCGATCCCGTTCGTCTCTGTTTTTCCGGTTCCAATGACTTCATCTGCAAACCCGAGCTCGACGGCTTTCTGGGCCGTGATCCAGGTCTCCCGGTCCATATCTTTGACAATTTCTTCTAACGCCCTTCCGGATTTTGCGGCATACGCGGAGGCAAGCGCCTCATTCATGGTCTGCAGCGCATTTGACGTCCTGTCCATCTCGTGATAGTCCCCTTCGGCAGATCCGGAGACATTGTGGATCATAAGCATAGACGTCGGGTGCATCCTGACATACCCTGCCTGCGTGATAACGCCGGCCGCAGACGCCGCAATTCCCGTAACCTCAAACGTCACATGTTCCTTTCCGTGGAGCATCCCGTAGATTTCGATTCCCGCGCTCACTACCCCTCCGGGTGAATTGACGTCAACAATCAGGTCTTCCCCTTCCTCCAGCTGGGACAAGGCCCCCTCGATGTCTTTTGGGCAGGTACTGTCATATTCCAGCCAGTCATAGATCCATTTGTAATCGTTCGGGATAATATCACCCCGGATTTTCACTGTTTTCATTTCCATCACCTCTGTACTGTTCGCCGACCCTGGTCAGCGGGATATAATTTCCGTTGACGATCAGCTGGTCCCCTCCCGGCATGTGCGGCTTGTCCAGATAATCCCTCGCCTCATCCGGCGTATAGATCCCGTTGTTGACGTAGGACGCCAAAATCTCCGCCTGGGTCTTGCTGTCGGTCCGCAGAAGGACCTTCTCGTTGAACTTGAAGTATTTCCCTTCCCGGATCATCACACCGGCTCCAAGGAGCTTGTGGTTGATTTCCTCCTCGTATTGTTTGAGCCGCGGGAGAACCGTGTCTACCAAAAAATCCAGCTGCTGCATCTCGGAAGAGGCATAGCTTGATTTCTCATAATTGTTGATCTGGTCCGGCTTGATCCCGAACGCGCCTGCGATCTGGAGGGCGGTATACTTTTTTAATTCAAAGAATTGAGCGTCCGTCAGGTTCATTTTCAGCGGGGTAAGCGTGAGCCCGATCGGAACCGGCACAAGCCGTCCCGCGTTCTTCGGCCCGGACATGTATTTCTCAAATTTTCTCTGCAGCGCCCCGATTTTTTTGTCGTCCAGATCCGCCGTATACTGCAGCGCCATGGATGCGGTCAGGCCCTGTTTATACAGGTTGTTCATGAATTTCTGGCTTTCCAACGCACCCGATATTTCATGCTTCAGGATGCTTCGGACCGGCTCCCCGGTAATTCCGTCCAGGGACAGCCAGGTCTTAAAATGCATCACCCGTCTTGAGGGAAACACATACGTCTCATGCGTATACCGGTCGGTATACTGATAGTAGATATCATTCTTTTTCCCGAAGATTCCCCCATCATCTACCAGGACCGTGACATCCTCCGACGGCATGATCCAGAGATTTCTCAGCCGGTATCCGTTTTTCTTGTCGTATACATCTTCGATCCAGACATAGCCGTTTCCGTGGTGCTGTGTATTGTACTCCAACGACGTCCAGAAGGTCGTCGGCGTCATGTAGGGATTCGGCCGCACGGACAGGAGATAATACGCTTTATCGGGATCCGCCCTCTCCTTCCCGCTCTCTGTCTCCCTGTAATATTTAATCGGCATCTTTCCAATCGTTTCCGAAAGCTTTTTTAAACAGGTAAAATAGGTGATCTCGTTCAGCTCGCCCCGGTTTAGGCCGTCCCGGTCGATTCCAAGGAATTCCAACAGCTTCTCGTCGTCAAACCCGTTTGCTACCTCCGCCGCATTGTAGGCACGGATCGCTTTGCGCAGTCTGTTCCAGAATTTCACTTTTTAATCCTCCATTTCCAGAAAGGCGTCGATTGCCTTGTTGATATCATACCGGTCAAATGTGTGGTACATCGCCAGCTTGAATGCGGCGAGCATCGCGTCTACCGGGTCAATCCGCTTTTTTGTCGCATCCTTGTCAATCTTGATCAGCCCCTGGTTCTGGCGAATCACCGCATTGGACATCGCATAATTCAGGACCGGATTTTTCAGGTAAGAGACCCGTCTCTCGTATACGGCATCCCGAAAGCCGGCCGTGCATTCATTCAAACTCCGATAACTCTGAAATACTTCCTGGCAGTCGTACCCGTCATTGGACAGATCCATCATCATCTTGCTCGCATTCGCCGGATCGAAGCAGAAGCATTGTAAATCCAGCTCATATTTTGCAATAAAATCCAGCGCGTACCGGATAACCTCTCCCTGATCCACGATCTGGGTATTTGTAATTGTGATGTATCCCTGCCGCTCCCAGGCGTCATACGGCGCCTTGTCCTTCATAACATGTTCCAGTAATCTTTCCCTGTTTGGGATAAAGCTATGGGAAAAGACAAGATACCCAACCCTCTTCTTCCCTGCCGCATCCGTTTGATCGATTTCAAACGGGATCACAAACGCCACACTGGTTAAATCGATTTTCGCTGACATATCAAACCCGACATAGACCGGCAAACCCTTCCAAGGGACCGGCAGCTCCTTTGCTTCGCAAAGCTTCCATTTCCCCATGTCCATGTATCCGTTTTCCGTTGCCTGAACCCACACGTTCATACATTTTGTCAGGAAAGCGGTCATTTTCTCCGGGAGCTGCTTTGCGATCTCCCACTCCCCCCGGATTTTTTCCACTCCCTCACGGTATGTCATCCGAACCGGATTTGCCTTAAACCACGCCCGTTCCTCACCGATCCTCTCCGGATCCTGGTAATCCTCCGGATCCAGCTCCAGGATGTCCACCAGGTAATTGTCGTTTTCGATGTCGCACCCCGGATCCAGGATCCGGCTGCATAGTTCATATTCCTGGGTATAACAGGGATAGGTCAGATCCAGACCGGCGGTCGTAATAATCATCAGCATCGATTCCTTTGTGTTGGAACCTAATCCGAGATCGTAAAATTCCGTTGTCTTATGCTGATGGTATTCATCCAGGATCAATCCGGCCGGATTGGTTCCATCCCCGTTCCTTCCGTCCTCTTTCGACAGCGGCCTCAAAAAACTCCCTGTCCCAATATGCCGGATGATATCACGTGTGATCCGGAACTTCCCCCGCAAAACGGAGCCCCGAAGCATCAGTTTTGCTTCCTCGAAGATGATTTTGGACTGGTCCCGTTTTACGCCTGCCGTATAATATTCATAGACCTCCCGGTTCCGGGTCGCTTCCACGGAGATCTCATACAGGGCGATTCCCGCCTCCATCTGGGACTTTGCATTTTTCCTTCCGACTTCGATAAACGATTTCCGGAAGCGTTTCCTCCCGGTTTCCCGATGCCGCCATCCGTACAGCTGGCAGCAGAAAAACTTCTGCCAGCTCGTCAACAGGATCGACTGCCCGGACAGAACCCCTTTGGAATGATGCAGGCAGGAAAACCAGGAGACGATATTTTGCGCCCGGTCTTCCTCCCACACATAGGGAAACCCTTCTGTCCCGATTCGTTCCAGATCCCGCAGAAACCGTTCGCACGCCCACTTATGCTTTTTGCAGGAGATATAATCTTCGTATTTGCTGACATGCCGGTCAGACAGGCAATCCCGCGCATACGCTTCCAGTTCCTCCCGGATCGTCATCAGATTGCCCCGAACTCATCATGGATCTGCTGCTCTGTTTTCGACAGCTTTGCGGAGGCGGCTTTTAATCTGGAATCAATCGTCAATCCGCACAGGCCGGCGAACCGGCGCATCTCGTTCGCGTACCTCTGCTGCAGATCAATCTTCGGATTCTTGATGATGATTGTCCCGGTCCGTGTCTCCCTCTCCACACAAAAGCTCTCCTGCTTTAATTCTTCTGTGATCCGGATATAATCCGAAAATGCATTGCAATAGCAGCCGATGTTATTTTTATCCAGGTTGCCGATCAGGTCGATCCCCTTCAGTTCCCGGACCACCCGCTTCCATTCTTTCCTTGCCGTCTCGTCAACCAGCCATTCCGGAGGGCGCGCCAACTGGTTCCTGCCGGTCAAAACACTCGTTTCCTCTGCCTTTTTCCGCAGTTGCGTCATCTGTGTGATGTTCCCCGCCTGCATCGCAAGCGGCTTTCTTTTTCTCGGCACGCAATCCCCTCCCCTCCGGTCCTGCCACTTTTTTATTTATATTTAGAATTTTGTGGAAAGAAAGGGAACCACCGCGGATAGCGTCTTAACCT
>CANQME010000016.1 GCA_947624815.1 uncultured Lachnospiraceae bacterium
TATGATTGTCCCCCAACTGCTTTATGCGCCAGTTCGGGTACTTCGGGGACGGTCTTTTTCATACACGAGTTATCTGTTTGTTTTCACTACACCGGCCAGCGGGTCAGCCATATGGAAAGCCGCTTCATAGCATAGCGTATACTTACTCACTGCCGTGAACTCCTGCCCCGCGGAGGGCAGCAGCTTCTGGATAAGGGCCGGAAGAAACTCTGTAAACTTCACTTCCAACACCAGCTTTCCGGGCTCCAGCGTCGCCAGCGTCGGAAGCGTTGCATCAAAGATATCAAAGCTTCCGATCGCTGCCCGGACATCACTGTCAAAGGTAATGCGAACATTTCCCTCATCCAGGATCAACGGCACCCGGTCGTAATCCACGATCACCTTCGGCTTATACTGCTTCGTACGGCACTCGTAAAAGAATTCCCGGCAGAGCGGGGCCGGATGATTCAACAGGAACTCATAATCCCCCGTGATAAGGGCATCCGTCTCCTGCCTCGTCAGGGAAGCCGAATCCTTATGGATATAGGCTCCCCGCTTCAGCTTCCGCTCCAGTTTGATGGACTTATCAGAACACCCATAACAGCGAATGCGCCACTTGCAGCGGTCCTGTACGCCCATCATCTTCTCATTGTAGGATGAATCCCACATATCGTCGAAATAAAGGCTGCGGATCATATACATCCCGTTTTCAGCATGAGGATCCGCCTGAAGAAACGGTCCCAGCCGCTGCTTCAGCACATATGCCTCCCAGTCTGATATCAGGTACTTCCATTCGTTTCGGAATTTCAGGCGGGGCTGAGATGCTTCTTCAGTCTTCTTCCCCATATACATCACTCCTCTGTATATCGGTTAACCTGAACAGAGCCGTCGTCCAGCACATAGAAACACAGCGTACTCGTGATGACCCGATCTGTCTCCGTCAGATAATATTCATAAGCATCCTGCGCGGAACCGTTCCCCGCTGTGGCCCTCACCCTCAGGAAATACTGCCCGGCAGGAAGCAGCTCGATCTGATAAGACGTCTCTGTCTGGACCTTCACATCCAGCAAATCCTGCCGGAAATTCGGATCCCGGCTCAACTCCACAGAATAGGACAGGTCCCCATCCGGATAAACATAGGAAGGATCCCATTTTAGGATCATCGTTCCCTCTCTGATCTCCGGCTCCCGGATATGGAACGGCCATGGTTCCGTCATGCTTGCCTTATATGCCTCATAGTTTGACGTGATCTCCTCCGGAACAGCATCTACAAGACGGTCGTAATTGCTGCTGGACACCCTTTGAAACATCGAATCCGGTATATCATAGACATATGGTTTGATCATCTCTGCATAATTACGGACACGTTCCCTGATCTCATCCTCCGACAACCAGCTGTTATAGATATCGTCAACAACTTCATTCAGAATAGCCCTGCATTCCCCATCTTTCAGGATACGTTCGAAAAGTCTTGCACTTACCAGCGGGAAAATGCCGTGACTCCACGACGGATCATAGTCTTCGTCTCTCAACCTTTCATATGCCTCCGACAGCATGCCGTCATTATCCCAGCTCAGAATATACCAAGTGTTCACACCCTGCGGGCTGTAGAGATAGAAATTACTGGATTCCACGTCCCGGTTACCCATCAGGACATGAAACCCCATCCAGTAGAACAGGTTATCCCGGTTGAAATACATCCGAATAATTTCCCTGATAGGCTGCTTCTCATCATTAACCGCCTGAAGCATAGCCAGCAACTTCGTATGATCCACGTCCCCCTTGATCTCCAGCAACTCCTCAAATGCCTTCTGGTCAAAATCTGCATCAGTCGCCAGCTTCAGAGTCTCGCTGTGCGGATACCAGTCAAATGTACCGGCCTTATAGATATTCCCGCCGGAATCCAGGTTTCGGTTCTTGAAGTACCGCTTGTTGATCTGCTCCACCGCAGTATAGAGTCCGTAATCCTCAAACTTATCGTCCGCTCCCTCCGTACGGTCCTTCACATACAGATGCACAAACCATGTCCTGGCACTGAACATCTCCGGTATCTCTGCCATCAGGTCATAGGCCAACTTGTTTCGAAATCTCGTAGGATCCGGAACATGCTTGTTCAACACGACGACCTTCTGTTCCTCCCAACTTCCTTTGCCCTTCTTTATATCAATACGATAACTCTTCTGAGGCTGCTCCGATGCGCCCGTTCCCCGCAATCGCACCGTAGCGTTGGGATTCAGTTCCCCATAACCGAACTGATCAGACAACGGTCCCAATTCATCGCCGACCTGCAGGAGCGCTTCACACATATAAGGATCCGTGCCCAACCCCTCATAGTAGGCGAGTGAGTGCTCGTTGACTTCCTTCCAGGTATGGTTCGTACCATCCTCCTCCGATCCCATGCCGACCGTGAGATACATTGTAATGATCCCGTCCACAAGGTCAACATACATCTGATCACTGTCTTTCACGACATAAAGGGAAGATTCCGATCGTTTTTCATATGTCTCATCCGAACTCAGGAGAGTAGATATACTCTGTCCGTTTGAACAGCCGCACAAACAAACTGCCAATATAGCAATACTCGCACACCAAAATGTTTTATTGACCAGCAGGTTCATATGTTCCATCCTCCTTTCGATTAAATACATAGCAACCATATCTCTTGCCGCGTTGGGTAGGATCATGAGCATAATAATCGAAACACTCCATGGTATAACCTGATTCATTCGTTGCAACAACTCGTATATAGTACTGTCCCGGTTGCAGATCAACATCAAAATAGCACTCCGGTATCCTGATGTTGTCTGCCCGGGCGATCACATCAGTGAAAGCCGAATCATTTGCCAGGATACAGGTGTAGGAAATATCCTCGCCATCCATGTCATAAGAAACATCCCACCCGATATGCATTCTCCCATCATCTGCTGTTTCCGGTACACCAACATAAAACGGCCATGGCTTCTTCAACGACTCCATATAAACCTGATAGTTGTACTCAATCTCTTCCCACAAATGTGCCGAAACATATTCGTACTCCTCTGGAGTAATGTCCCAGTACAGACTATCCGGTTCCCGAGAAAGATATGGTAGGATTATAGTTTTATAACCTTCAATCAAGCTATTTACGTTCTCCTTTTTGAGGTAATGATCCTTTAAATCCGCCACCGCCGCTGTCAGAGCATCCCGATATTCAGGAATACGCAACACACGATTGAACAAAACCACACATGTGAATTGCGTAATGCCGCATTCCCAGGATTCTCCAGCTGATCGATTATGTAAACGATTTTTCGTTCTGATAAAACTACCGTCACAATCCCAAGACAAAAAATACCACTTCTCAGAATTCAGTGGACTATAGAGGTATTCATTACGAGGTCCCACATCTGTATTTCCAACCAATATATGGTATGCCATAAAATAACTGAAATTCTCTACGTCAAAATATCTCTCTACGATATCCTCAATAGGAATCGTGTAATCATTGACCGCAGTCAAAAGCTCGCGCAACTTAGCATGGTTGGTATCGCCTTTGGGCTTTAGAATCTCCTCAAACGCCCATTGATCGAATTCCGGGTCGCTCTCCAGTACCATTAGGGGTTCATAATCATAAAATTCAAAAACAACGAGCTTATAAAAATATCCTCTTTTATCCAAACCATGATTCTCCAGATAATCTTTATTCATCTGTTCCAACCGTGTATACAACCCATAATCCTCAAACTCCCCGCTGCCGCCCTCAGTCTCATCCTTCACATACAGATGAACGAACTGGGTACGAATCGCCGTCATCTGTGGCACCGGCTGCATCAAGTCAAACACAAGCTTATTCCGAAAGCGTAGTTCATCACTCATATACTTGTTTAATGGCAGGGTTTGCATATTCTTATAGGTTCCTTTGCCGTCCTTAATCCGAATTTTGTAGCTCTTCTGTTCATTCTTTGAAGACGTCTGCCCTCGCACGCATACCGTGGCATTAGGGATTGTTTCTCCATAGCCAAACTCACCCTCGAGTGGACCGTTCTCATCCCCAACCTGCAAAATTGCCTCACAGGCATATCGCTCGATATTATTCTCGGAGTAATAATACGTATTGTAAGTATTGACCTCAGTCCATGTATGATTCGTACTGTCCTCGGCATTGCCGGAACGTACCGTCAGGTACATCGTAACCACCTGATCCCGCTCCGAAGTATCAGAGTAGATACTCTTGTCCTCCCGTAAGCAAGTGTCTTCCATAACGGCTGTTTTCTCTACAACATCGCCCCTCCGCGGCACAGTCTCCGGTTCTGTCACCTCTGGTTCACTCAGAATGTCAAAGCTCCTCTTCCGGTAAACCACAAACACACTGATGCAGCTTCCAACTGTCAAAACTGCGATCAGGAACCACACAGGGGCAAGCACATTCTTTCGTCTCACTCTCACCGGCTTTTTTTTCATCGCTTATCCTCCATTCCCCATTGGGGACTGCCCTGTATCCGCGAGATCACGTCCCAGCTTTTTCATCCGTTTCGCCCGGCGCTTATCCGCGATACGGTTTCGTTTCTCCTGACGCTTTGCCTCCAGACGGTTCTCACGGGCGTCCAGACGGTCCGCCAATACCACGAAAAGCCCTCGGTCCAGTCCGGGCACGACCGCCTGCCGACAGAGCAGGAAGTACGGCAGACGCCGGATGTACCACTCCAGACGGAGCCAGACGATAAAATAGAAGCACAGGCCGCCGGCTACGAAACCAAGTCCGTAGAAGTTCGTCGGCACACGCAGGATTGAGTAGACCGTAGCCGCCACACTGACCGCCGCGAAAGCCAGCGTCCCCAATAACGCTCCGGTATAATCTTCAAAATACAGCAGGATCAGCATGATGGAATTGCTGATGGCATAAATTCCGTAGCCCGCGCACAGGAAGCGGAAGATACTGACTGCCAGGTCGCTGAACCCGAGATCCGCCCTCTGCATCACGAACGTACCGATAACCACGAACAGAACCGTACACATAAACTGTTTATACCCGGCATACACCATCTCCTGACGGAGGACGCTGACCATCTCCTTGCCGGCCTGTTCGATGTCCTGAATGGAGCCGTTATCGTTGAACAGGCTGTAGTAGTTCCGGTATTTCGGATAGAACCGGACCTCCACGGATGTCACGAAGTTAATCGTTGTGATCAGGATCGAGAAGAACGCCAGCAGGGCCGGGACATCATGCTCCGGGGCCCCGTAGAACAGTCCCTCCACCTGGACTCTCAGCGGGCCGAAGTACATGATGACCAGATGGGCGAACAGGCCGATGTTCACGAACCCTCCTGTCAGGGCCAGGCTGCGGTACTTGTCAAACCAGCGCAGCCAGCTGAACTTTCCTCCGCTGTTGTTCGGGAAATAATCCAGGAGCAGCTTGTAATACCATGTCATCAGGATCCCGTAGGCCACGATAACGCACAGCATCAGGCTGACGATGGTCGCCCGCCCCAGGATCACCAGGATCAGCGCCAGGATAAACCCGAGCATCAGCGAGATGGCGAACGCCAGCACGATCCCCTTATAGTCCTTAAGGGCGGTCAGATAGATCATCTCCGTCCATACGACTACCAAAACCAGGGAAAACCACAGGCATTCCAGCTGATAGATCAGACGGATGCCCGAAAAATGCAGGAAAATACCATAGCTTACCGCACCGATCACGAGCATGATGGACAGGCTGCCGTAGAAAGACGGCATGATCGTCTCCGGCTTCTCCTCATAAAGCATGTCGGACGTGTACCGCGTCACGATCATGTTGAACCAGCTGGTCACGGTCAGCGACCAGAGCAGGCTGTAGGTAATCATGCAGTTCATCAGCTCCCGGTCATGGGAAGCGACGCCGGCCAACCGCGAGATGATCTGCATGCCCACGAGAAGGATCACCCCGAGGATCATCGGGCCGGCGCAGACGATACCCGCGTAACCGTATGCGCGGCAAAGCGGCAGAACGCCCTTCTTCGAAAACAGCCTCTTTAAGCTGAATCCAATGCCTGCCATCTCGCAAACACCTCCCCGTACGCGTCCAGATAGTTCCGGACCATATCTTCATGCAGATAATACTTCCGTACTCTCTCCTTCCCGACCTGCCCCATGTGGAAGCGCTCCTCAGGATGGGTGCAGAGGTACTCCATCGCGCCGGCGATTGCCTCCCTGTGCATCGGCGGGACACAAAAACCCGCCCGGCCCAGGGTGTCTCCGGTCATGCCTCCGATCAGCTCCTTGCAGCAGCCGACGTCTGTCGTCACACACGGCCGGCCGGCCGCGAAGGACTCCAGCACCGACAGCGGCTGTCCCTCGGACAGGCTGGTGAGTATCGTAAAGTCAAACTCCTTCATCTTCTCCAGTACGTTCACGGTTCCCGGGAACTCTACATCCTCAAGCTTCAGCTGCGCGGCAAGGTCGTAGCACTCCCTGGCGTATTCCTCGTCGTCCTCGGGGCCGCACACATGAAGCCTCACCTTCGGGACCCGCCGTTTCAGCTCGGAGAATGCGTACAGCAGGGTCTTCACGTCCTTGATCGGCGCGATGCGCAGCACTGCGCCGATATCCGTCCAGTCATCCGGTTTCTTATACGGGATCCCGCAGAACCGGTCATAATGGACGCCGTTCACAATGTACCGGCACTTGCCGGCCCCGCAGCCCATGCTGACCTGCAGCTGGCTCGCCCTCTCGAACAGGCTGGTCACCAGCATGGCCTTTTCATAGGCTCCCATGGAGAGCATATAGAAAAAACGCACCCACATGCGCTTGAACGCCGGAAGCACCCACTTGGCGCGGATGATCTCCTCCTCCCGTTCCCGGGTATAGATCCCATGCTCCGTGATCAGGTAAGGTGCATGGTATACATATGACCCCAGCCGTGCCAGGATCCCTGCATAACCGGTAGCGACCGCATGATATACATCCGCCTTCGGGACTTCGGACTGAAGCGTATAGAGCACCGGCAGCATCATCGACCGCACCGTGTGGAACAGGTCCGAAAACGCGGTGTAGGGATAATCCTCCCGGCAGATAGTCGTAAGGATCGACAGGAAATCCTCGCTCATCAAAAAAGCGATCGGGGAGACGTGATTGTCGTGATAGATATGGAACAGCGTATCCCAGTCCGGATTCCCGCACTCGATAAGTCCGCGCAGCTGCGCCGTTTCCTCATCGCTGAACTTATACCGTTTCTTCTGAAATGCCATCCGCAGGGCGTCGTTCAGGAAAAGCTCCTTCACCTCCACCACATTTTCCGGTAGCTGATACTTGAACTTCCCGCGATCCTTCGAATTCGCCCCGATCGTCCAGAGCACAAATTCGTGCTGCGGCATCGCCTGGATGTACTGGTGCATCCAGGAGGACACGCCGCCTGTAACATAGGGATAGCATCCCTCCAGTATGACGCAGATCCGCATAAGCAGCTCCTTCCTTCTGATCATTCCAGGCCGATCGTCACGCGCTCCCTCTCCGCCTTCAGCAGATAGAGTCCGTCCGCCTGCCTTTTCAGCGTTCCGCCGGCCACAGCGCCGGCCTCATATCCGTTAAGCCTCACCAAAAAACATGCCTCATCCTCGAAATTGCCAAGTTCCAGTACCAGCTGCCCTTCGTATATCGTCTGCCTCACGGTCACTGCATCATACCGCTGTACGGCCCCCGCCAGTTCACCGGCGGTCATGTTCCTGAGATCCGGGGCCGCTCCGTAAAGCCAGTCCAGATAGACGCAGAACGCATCCTTTAAGCCGCCCCATCCGAGGTCTTCTCCCTGTTCGTCCAGCACGTCATAGGGATGCTGGGAATGGGAATTCACATAATGGAAATTCAGTTCTGAGAAAGCAGCCAGGTACCCGGTTCCACCCGGCTGGCATCCGGACACGATACGCGGTACATTGACGATCCCGTCGCCGTCCACATCGAAGTCCTGTGTATAGCTGGGCCCGTCGGGCACATACACGCCGGAGATGACCCTGATCTCCGGGAATTTCCCGGCAATCAGCTGCCTGGCCTCGTCCGACAGGATTCCGGATGGCGGCACATAGGTCTGCATCCCGCTGTTCGGATACAGCCTGGAACAGAAGCCGGTCAGCTCCCTGAGTCCTGCCTCCATATCCGCCGTACTGGGCCAGGGGATATAATTCTCCTCCAACCCCTGATAATCAAAGCCCTCCAGTGCCAGCGGCATATGGTTATAACCATGGAATCCGATCTCCCCGCCCTGCCTGAGGATACCCATGCCATAACTCCGAAACGCCGCCGTATCCAGACCCGCACCGTCAAACGGTGCGCTGACATTCATGGAATAGTCTTCAATTACGGATCCCGTATATTTCAGGCCGTATTGCCTTGCAATGGCCAGCATGTCAGGCCACCAGACCTGCGCATAGAACCTGCGCACGTTGACGCCGTAGTCTTCCTTGATTTTCCGGTCCACAGCATTCGATACCGGCCCGGGGAAATCATCCAGGAAAAACGCGGAACCGTTGATCACGGGCCACGCGAAGGCGTCCTCCAGCAGGCTGTAGCACGACGCATAGATTCCCATAAGGTCTTTCGTCACACAGCCGAGATTCGCGGCCACGATCGTGCCGTCCCCCAGCTTCTTCCGCCATACCAGCGGGATAGACCGTCCATCTGCAGATTCCAGATATACCTCGCACTCCCCGCCGAGAAGGATCTGGTACGAAGAACTGTAATGGTCCTGCAGGGAATACTCCCTGTCGGCCCCGATCATGAACGGCCTGGCCAAACGAAGCCCGGATACCTCCACGGGTTCCGTATCCATGCTGACGATCCCGAGATCCTGCGAGATCATATTGAGAAAGCTTCCCCTGTCATCTTCCACGGCGGCCAGGAAGACATGTCCGCCGCTCCTGACCCAGTCCATAATACCCCTAAGCTCCTCGCCGAATACGCTCAGGTCCGAAGTACAGATCATCGCGGACCTGCAGCCGTCCAGATCCGTCTGCCTGAAGGCCTCGCTGGTCACATCCAGATAGGTGACCTTCATCTGGTCGAGCATCGGTCCCAGCACACTCCTGTAGACCTCGCCGCTGCCGTCGCCGTCACAGATGAAAAGACAGTCCACAGAGCGGTTCCAGTCCCGTTGCGTCATCTGGCTCAGCCGTTCCCACCGGTCCCGGTCCATCAGTGCCGGCCCGCCGGTTTCACCGGCGGACCCCATTCCCAGCATCTCGCGTCCTGTCAGGGCGATCAGCAGCACCGCAAAACCTGCGGCCAGGACGATGATCCCCCAATAGACAAAACCATGCTGCTTTATTTCCATAACCGGAGCCTCCTGTTTTCCTTACTTCAGTTCGACCACGATCTCGCCGCTCTCTGCCTTCAGCAGGTACAGCCCCTCCTGAAGCTCCGTCAGTTGCCCCCCACGGACCTGGCCGGCCGAATGTCCGTTCAGCCGGACCAGCAGCCACGCCTCATCCGCAAAGCCGCCGAGGGCGATCGTCAACGTGTCCTCCGACACCGTCTGCTCCACCTGCAGGTTAAAGTAACGCTGGGTCGCGCCTGCCAGCTCCGTGCCGGTCAGGTCCCGGATATCCGGGGCCGCCTGCTTCAGCCAGTCCATATAGCTGTTCAGGCGCCGGCTCATCTCTGCCCATCCAAGGTCCGCGCCGCGGTCTTCGTCCAGCACATCGTCCGGATGCTGGAAATGGGTATTCACGAACCGGTAATTCAGCTCCAGAAGCGCCGACAGATAGGCGAACTCCGGCAGGATATAACCCGAGATGATACGGGGAGTCTCGACGACGCCGTCTTCAGCGACTTCGAACTCCTGGTCATAGCAGACGCCGTCCGCCAGATAGGTACTCGCAACCACCTTGATCTGGGGGAACTGCTCATGCAGCATCCTGCGCCCCTCCGGCGACAGGATGTTGGACGGCGGCACATACACCTGGAATTCCTCGCCCGGATACAGGGAAGTACAGAACCGGTTCAGCTCCTGCAGGCTCGCGAACATGGCGTGTGTGCTGACCCATGGCGTATATTCGTCATATTCCCCCCGGTAATCAAAGTTCTGCAGGACCAGCGGCATATGGTTATACCCGTGGAACCCGATCTCACCGCCCATCTGCAGCAGGCTGCGGCCGTAATACCGGTACCGGTTCAGGTCGTTATTCACCGGCAGCGGTTCGCTGACCTCATCGGAATACTGCTCGATGACCAGCCCGGTATAGCGGTATCCATGGCTCTTCGCCATCTCCTGGACATCCGTCCACCAGATCTGGCTCATGAAATCCCGGACGGACATCCCGTAATCGGCCGTCACATGCCGGTCGTCGCCCTGGGGCACCGGAGCCGGGAAGTCGTCGATATAGAACGTCGAACCGTTGATGACCGGCCACGCAAACGCATCGCCCAGCAGGCTGTACGCCGACAGATAGAAGCCCCGGTAGATCTTATCCGTGAAATCCAGGTTCGACACCACCACGGTGCCTTTCCCCAGCTGCTTCCTCCACAGGATCGGAACCGGATCCGCGCCGGTTGATTCCACGTAAACCTCGCAATCCTCGTCCAGCAGGACAGGGAGGGAGGACTCATAGGGATCCGTAATACCGTAATCCCTCAGGCCGGAACCCAGCATGAACGGGTTGCAAAAATGCAGCCCCTCTACTACACTGTAGGTATCTCCGGTACCGATGATACCCAGCTGGCTTTGGATCATATCCAGATAGCCGCTTTGAGAGGGCAGATCGAACAGCATCAGATTGCCGCCGTTCTCCGTCCAGTTCATGATCTCCATCACACTTTCTCCAAGGGCATCGAGCTGTTCCGTGGCCAATACTACGGTTTTGTAGCCTTTCAAAGCAGTTTCCTCCAGGGCACCGGCCTCCCTTATTTCATACGGGACCTTCGTCTGGCTCATCACATCCGACATCAGTGTCAATGCAGCCCTTCCCTGCGGATCATCACTCCAGAGGATCAGGCACTCGGGTTTCTGATCCGGGATCTCCGTTTTCTTCAGCCGGTCTGGCGGCAGAATATCTAGCGAGAGTGTTTCTACCTCATACGATATACTCCGCTGCACCATAAACAAGGCAAATGTCAGCAGGATAAACAGGAGAATTACGATCTGCATCCGTTTGAACAGCAGCTTCCTGCGGTCACCTATCGACATCAGCTCATATGTAGCATGCTTTCTCCTTCTCATTGTGCAACCTCCTCCCCGGCAGACAGGGTCGCCCTATTCAGATCCCTGCCCTCCCAGAACGCCGCTTCCGCACGCCCGTTCGGAGTCAGATACACATGCTCTTCCTTAATGGCCTTCAGTGTCCGGTCGATCCCGTCCCGGTCCTTTAACTGCGCATAATACCGGATCTGGTGCAGATACCCCCGTTCATCCCGGGGCCAGGATTCTATCAGTTTCCGGATTCCGTTCCTCGCCGCGTCATATTCTCCCAGCTTTAAGTCCGCATCGACCTTCTTCACCAGAAGCGCCGCAGTCTCTCCCTTCTCCAGACGGCGGGCCAGCAGGTCACTGTAGCTCTTCAGCTGGATCATGCGCGCATTGCCCTCCAGAAGGCCGCTGCCCAGGTAACGTTCCAGCAGGGAGATGGCCTCGTTCAACGTACTGTTATCTTCCGGATGAAGGGCCATCATCCGCTCCATCCGCTGGAACTGCAGGTCATACTCCTTCTGCAGCTCCACCAGTGCCGTTACGGCATAGTGAACGACCTCAGTATCGTCATTCATACGGGCCGCCTGCAGCTGGCTCACGTAGTCCCCCGGATCGGCATACATGACCTCCATCATAAGTCCCCGCCTTGTGGATACGTCATTGACCAGCAGGGCCTCCTCCAGGGGCACCACATCGGCCGACTGATCCTCATCCATCATGATGCTGCGATGGATCTCGTCATCCACATGGAGCCTCTCTACGCCCACGTCCTTATACGGAGCCGCATGGAGCCGGACGCGGATCTCCTGGACCGCCAGGCACAGCAGACCCCAGACAGGAACCAGGACCACGACAGACATCGAAAGCTGGCTGGCACGCAGAACATTCAGTTTTGTCAGAATATAAGCCAGCAGGCAGATCAGCAGGTGAACCATAAGCAGAATGATCTCGATCCTCATGCGCCCACCTTCTCTGCAATTTGATATCGAAGCCCTTTCTCCGTCAGCCGTTGTCCGACGATGCCGAAATTGTGTTCCGTGATCTGCGTCAACAGCAGGTACATGTACCCGTCGCTGCCCTGGCCGAGCGTATCGCTGGCGCGGACCATACCGGTCAGAGCTTCGCTGACACGCACAGGATCCTGATCCTCGAACCGCAGCAGCATATAATCCGCCGCGCCGGCCTGACGCATCTCCTCCTGAACAGCCAGGATCTGCGCGAGATGCTCCGCCGTGACCGCCCGGGTTCCGGGTACGGTCATCTGATCATGGCGCAGCTGCTCGTACTCCATCGCACGCAGGAACGAAGTCTGCACCAGTCCGCAGAGGATCTGGAAGATATTCGTATAGTGGGTGCCGTACTGCTCCGGGCTTGCTTCCCACAGAAGGACAAGCATCACCACCTCTCCACTCCGGAACACGCCGCAGGCGTACATCGGCGTATCGGGAAACAGCTCCACATTGCGCCACACGCCGCCCCCCTTCACCGTCTCAAACATCTCTTTGTAATCCTCCAGCCGCATGGAGACTGAGGACCGGCGCAGCAGGCTGCCGGAACAGGCTACCAGGCGGGCGAAGCGCTGCCAGGAGTCCACCGTATAGATCGCCACCGTGTGGTTCTCCATGATCTCTTCCATGACCTCCAGCCCCTTCAGGAACACACTCTGCGGAAGCTCGCTGTCCAGTCTCTGGACAGCGTCAAAAATCTTGCCGAAGCTGTCCTTAAACCCCAGGATCTGACGTTTGTAATCGCCCTTGTTCTGTATGGCGCCGTGATAAACGTTGGACAGGAACAGATATTTGTCACGCAGCAATCCGTACTCCTTTTCCGAGAATGCGATCTGCTCCGTCGACTTATCCCGGATATAGCCGGCGATCGATCCGGCCATCAGGTACACCGCGAACGGGATCCAGTTCTCAATGTTGTAGAACAGCAGTGTCCCGGACACTCCGATGCGCGTATACTGAGTAATAAGCACCAGACCCTCCAGGACGGAAGCAAGCATGCCTATCCGCATACCGTAGATCGTACCCATGATGACGATAAAAGCCAGCCGTACGTCCACAAACCGAAAATAGACAGAATCCGAAGTATACCCGGCAATGTATTCCGTGAGCAGAAACATCAGGACCAGCTCGAAGTATTTAAACACATTGCCGCTCACCCACCGGAAGAACTTAAGAAGCAGGCTGTCCCTTTTTTTCTTGAACCCGGCCCTGAACCGCTCATAGTATTCCCCGACGTGTTCCAGTACCGGTACGATCGGGACAAAACCGTACCGGCGGCGCAGCTGAGCGGGGAAATCCGGCCACCGGATGTCCTCGCGCCGTTCCTCATAGCTGACCTGCAGGGAAGGCTCGCACGCTTTCAGTACCTCCTCCAGCTGCCCATATGTACACGGATCCGCACTGACGGCAAAATAGCTCATTGTCTCGTCGTCCGTCTCATCGGTGATCTGCTGCAGCAGGTCAGAAAGATCGTATGCGGACAGGAAATCGGCGCGGGCGTCTCTTGTATAAGGAAACGTCACAGTCTTCTTTTCATACATCCTGCGGAATACCTCGCCCAGGAAATTGTTGTCATTGACTGAGTCCGCCACATAAGGCACCCACAGGGTAATGACCTTCATCCCGGTCTTTTCCGCGAAAAAGCCGGCGAGGGCTTCCATCTGGACCGCATTGAAGACCCGGCTGTCCGGATAATCCTTCCCGGTCAGTCCCTCCGCAGATGTATAGCGGTTCATATAGTTTTGCGTATCCACCGTCGAAAGCAGCACAAATTTGTCCAGACGCGCTCGGCTGCTCTCATCAAGCGCACGTTCCAGCATCTGAACCTCGCCGAAGGTGCCGTCCCCTCCGTCAGCATAACCGCTGACATACCACACGGCATTGAAGGTATATACGTCGAACAGCTGGCCAAAGCTGTCCTCCATGGGAGTCATCCGGTAAACATGAATTCCGCGGAGTTTCCCTTCGTAGCCGGCCTCGCTTCCCGCAAGTACGACCATATTGTCCTCCGCGATCCGTTCCAGAGTCTCCTGTGTAAACAACGCGGTGTTACCAGCAATCAGTACCGTTGCCATAAGTAAACATCGCCTCTTTCTTCCTGTTATTTATAGAAACATTAGCCGGAAGAAAGGGGCTGCCGTGGCAGCCCCTTTGGCTCATCCATATTGAAAAGCTGTTCTTCCTAAAAAAGTTCATTCAGTAGAGCCCGCACTCCCTGCAGCACGGCTGCATTCCGATACGCCTGCTCTTCTAAGCTGCTCAAGCCCTAAACGTATCAGCTCGACCGTCGCTTCCGAACGCGTCTGATAGCGGTGCTCAAACCGGAAATCTTCAATCTGCTGAAATAATTCGTTGTCTACGGATATCGTATAGCGCGGCCTGTCAGTCGCCATCGTTATCACCTCTTCTTCCGGTTTTCTCCGCTTTCTTCTCCCGTTGTTTCACTTCGGTTCCGTCAGCTCTCATCGTCCTCTTTCTTGAAGGACAGGATTCCGAACACTCCCATCATGCCCAGGGCGATCAGCCCGAACAACGCTGCTGCAACTGTCGGCGTATCATCACCAGTCATAGGAGCCAGGAACGCCAGCGGCACATCCTCATCTTCAATGTTCTCCAGCAGTTGGAGCCCGGAGAGAGGTGTCGGCTCATCCGAAATGTTCTCGATAAACGGCATCTCGGCTAGCGGGGTCGGATTCTCCGGAATTCCTTCCGTGAGACTCAGAGTAGGAGTCGTATTACCTGGCGGTGTAGTACCGCCCGGTGTATTTCCTCCCGGAGTATTGCCTCCCGGAGTATTGCCTCCTGGTGTATTGCCAGGTTGTGTCGGCTGTGTAGGACTCGTTGGCTGTGTTGATTCCGTCGGGTTTGTCGGGTTCATAGGTTGTGTTGGCTCAGTCGGATTTGTTGGTTCCGTCGGGCTCGTCGGATTTGTCGGCTCCGTCGGATTTGTTTCTTCAGAACTCGACTCCGTCTCCTCCGCACTCGGCTTCGTCGATTCATTCGGAGTGTAGGTATTCGTCACCGTCTTCACGGCATCCTTTCCTGCTTCTACCGCAACATCACCTTCACCCGTGACCACCAACTTATATCCTTCGATCTCGGAATTCTGTTCCATCACCGTGTATGTGCCCGGTTTCAGGTCGTTCAGCGTCTTACTTCCGTTTCCGGTAATAGTTACGGTCTCGCTGTAGTTCTCAGGACCGGTTACTGTAAAGGTATATGTCTTTCTTTCCGCTTCATTAGCACCACCGTCTATGGCCTTGGTGATCGTCAGGGAGCCAAGCTGTGGGGTGTAGGTATTGGTAACCGTCGCTTCTGCGGTCTTCTCCGCCTCGACCGTCACTTCCCCTCCTCCGGGGACATCAAGCGTATAGCCTACGATATCAGCATTCTGCTCCGCCACCGTGTACTCGCCGGGTACCAGGTTCTCCAGCGTCTCGCTGCCGCTTCCGGTCACCGTCACTTCATGGCTGTATCCGTTCGGTCCCGTCACGTCGAATGTATACGTCTTCCCAGCCGCTTCAGTTCCTCCGCCTTCTACCGTCTTTGTGATCTTCAGAGAGCCGATCTTCTGCGTGTAGGTGTTCGTAACCGTTGTTTCTGCGGTCTTCTCCGCCTCGACCGTCACTTCCCCTCCTCCGGTGACATCAAGCGTATAGCCTTCGATATTGGCGTCTTTTTCCACCACCGTGTACTCACCGGGTGCTAGGCCCTCAAGCGTCTCACTGCTGCTTCCGGTTACCGTCACTTCATGGCTGTATCCATTCGGCCCCGTAACTTCGAACGTATAGATCTTCTCAGCTGCTTCAGTCCCTCCACCTTCTACCGTCTTTGTGATCTTCAGCGAGCCGAGCTTCTGCGTGTAGGTGTTCGTAACCGTCGTTTCTGCGGTCTTCTCCGACTCGACCGTTACTTTCCCTCCTCCGGTGACATCAAGCGTATAACCTTCGATATTGGCGTCTTTTTCCGCCACCGTGTACTCGCCGGGTGCCAGGCCCTCAAGCGTCTCACTGCTGCTTCCGGTTACCGTCACTTCATGGCTGTATCCATTCGGCCCCGTAACTTCGAACGTATAGATCTTCTCAGCTGCTTCAGTCCCTCCGCCTTCTACCGTCTTTGTGATCTTCAGAGACCCTACTGGTTCAATCGGAGTATTCGGAACCGTCATCTCATTTTTAGAAACCCCAATCTGCGCCGAACCATTTACCAGGCCACTCAGGATCTTAACAATTTCAGTCCCCTTCTCGACATTGAAAACGATAGGATCATCCAGCTTCTGATATCCTTCCGGAGCAACGACTTCCGCTAAAGCGTAAACTTCATCTTCGCTAAGATATGGCCAAGTAACTTTAGCTTGCCCGTTCTCGCCCGTTGTCAATACTTCTGCGGGCCTCAAAACTTTGGATATACCATCAACTGTTATTCCAACTGTCTGTATTCCAAATTTTTCTGCTTCCTCAGCTGCTTTATTTTCCGTGGACGCGTTTCCCAGTTTGTACGCATATAGAATAAATTCGGCGCCAGAAAGCTTTCCATTATTACTGGCATCAACTTTATTCAATGTAAGATTTGTATAGGAACCGCTTGCTCCGGACTCAATTGCACTGGTCTGGAATACCCACTTATCGCCATCACTGATGGTCTGCAGACCACTAACACTCACTTTGTTTGTAATTGACACTTCAGCTCCGGCATAATCATCCGCTAATGTATATTCATAACGGATACGCAAATGAGTTTCATCAGGCAACGTAAGAGAAAACGTACCGTCGTCGTTTACAGTTTTCTCGTACAGAGTCTCGTCAAGGTTGCTCCATCCACCATTTTCATACTTATCAACTGTAACTTTTTCGTCAAACTTCAGTCCGACAGAATTACTTGGTTTATCCACTACAGTCAACTTATCCTCTGACAGATCTGCAGCAGCCTCGTTGATTTCCACATAGAACACAACATTGCCGTTCTCCAAAGTGGCCGCTTTCGTCAGGACACCAGTTGGAAACTCCAGCAATTCTCTCACTGATTCCAGTCTGCCCCCGTCCCATTCAAACCATGCCTCATTCGTTATTGTCTGTTTTGCTACAAATTTATCATTATCCTTCTGTGAAAAATCCTTGCCAGCCAGAAGTTCATACGTAAAACAATATTGGCAGTGAGTTCCCTGATGATTAAAGTCATCCTGGAGGTTTTCTCCATCTTCCGCTATAAAGTTCGCAAAAGATGCAGTGATTGTATTTCCCTCCACAGGGTTCGCGTCCTGATACGTAAATACCTTTTCCGATCCTCCGTCCGGATACGTACGCGTGACCTTAAGAGATCCTGTTACAAGCTCCATCCTGCTGTCAAACTGATCCTTGAAAACAACGTTCTGCGCTCCTTGAGGGACAGCCCCGTCATTAGAGACACCATTGTTAAATGTTACGGAGTACACTGCTTTGCGCTGCGAAGTATTTGGATCGATGCTGACCTCGCCGTCCTTATTCAAAGGATTGACCACATTCAATTTCTCATGGCTGTCATCGCCATGGCCATTGACAATACCATACGCCTTATTGCTGATTACAGTATCCTCGTGCTCCTTCAGGAAATCACGCAGGGTCTGTCCTCGTGTATACGTATGAATTCTCCACCCTTTATAGTTATTGTCTCCACTTCCATGATCACCCTTAAGATAGCATTGATCCGGATCGATGCTATACTCGAGATGCAGAGTCACCTGCTTTCCTTTCCAGTCCTCAGGCCATTCTCCCTTCACGGTGCTGTTAGTCGAATCCTCTATGGGGTTGATCACAACTGCGGTCCATCCATACATATTTTCAGCAGGATTATCAAATTTAATCAGGCAACCATTTTTGTCAGTCACATGTTCACTGCTTCCACTATCGGGGTATGGATAGACAGCATAGATTCCATATTTTATATCGTTGTCTTTCAATATATTGTGAGTTACTCCATCAACTTCTGCTGTAAATGACTTGATTGTCATTCCAGCCGATGTATCAACTCTTGTATCATCTGGAACCTGCATACGATCCAGGATGGCAGCACCAGCACCAAAATAAGCGTCTTTTTCTGCCAGATTCGCCCCAACCGTAACTGTAATGGTGTAATCCAGCTTTCTCCCGTCCTCAGAAAGCGCTCCGGTCTTATCCGTATCGACGCCCACGTTTCCGACAGGCACACCGTCCTCCGCAGTACGTTCCACGTCACCTTCACTTGGAAGCTTTGCAGTTACAGTGTTTTTATAATTACCTTCTGCCCCAGCCTCGTAAGTAGTGTGAATACTGATTTTCACGATATGATTAAAGTCTTTATCATTCTCCTCACGTCCGTTTGAGCTGATTGTATCAGGAATCGTAATCGTCAATCTCCTGGTCGCCTCATCATATTCAAAAAGGGAAGAAGAATTCCATTTGTCTGTTCCAAAGTAATAGGAATCTTTAAAACTCTTAGAGTCTTCACTCCCGTCCTTTGAATAGAATTTCACTTTATATATGGTGAGTCCTTCAGGAATCTCATCGGTAACAACTGTTCCATCGAGCCGCTGGTAAGGATCATAGAGCCGGATATCCCACCGGATACAATTGGGGTTTTTTTCTCCGCAGTCGTAACATACTTCTCCTTCCTTCGTCAGATAACCCAGATATACCTTGTAGTCTTCGTTGTCAGTCACTGGAGTACCCTTTCCGGATACTTCCCCATTTGGCGTAACGCTGACCTGATTTTTCACATTAAACGACTCTTGAGACCCCGAGCTGGCATACTCCTCAACCAGACTGCTGACATCAATATCGTACGAAAGAACAATTTCCTCGCCCGGCTGAAGCCCCACCTCGCTTAAAGACAAAGCAAAACTCTGTTCATCTTCATCTATAACGGCATCGACTGGTTTTTCCCCAACCTTGAAGCTGCCCTCAACAAACCGGGCTCCAGCTGTCTCGATTTTATCTTCTATTAACAGGGATTGAATTATGTCACCTGCAGGAGGATTAGAGACGGTTACCCTATAAGTAATGCGATGATTTTCAGGGTCATAGCTAGCAGCTGTCTTCCTTACCTTAATAGCATCATCCGGTTCCGGTGTAAAAATCCCGGTATCGCTTCCAACCACAATCTGTACCTGTTGCAGATTGGCATCTTCTTTTAATGTGCCGGTAAAAGTAATAAAGGCATTCCGCATATCTTGCTTATACGCAAACAAAATCGCTTCACCACCGTTTACGATCTTTACCTGACCGTTATCGCCGACGCTGTCCTGAACCATATCAGCCTTGATATCGCCCAATATAACATACATCCACTGACGCGCTGAATCTTCACTAGAAAGAATAATCCCTGCGTCACTAAGCTCCTCAGGAGTTGCAGCGCGCATATAATAGGGCGAAGTTTCATCATTAAAGTTCAAAGTTACTTTATAATGACCACCCCGGGTCATCATCCCCTTAACTTCTTCCTCACTCCCGTCATCCCTGATTTCAAGCACTGTAATTCCCGTAAGGAAATCCGCCAGATTTCCCGAGGTTCTCTTCTCTTCACTGATCGTCAGCACCGTCGCCCCGCCAACCTGCGTCACTGTCTCATTGGGCGTTCCCGGGCCGGGCATCTCATCCGCATTGCCTCCGGTCGCAACTTCCAGCGCAGAAGTCAACATAATACCGTCGTCGCTCGCATTCGCGGGAGACGCTTCCGGCGTCGGCTCCCCGTCATTATATTCTGCCGTACCGCTGACGCAGACGGGTTCGCTTTCATCATCGCCGATTTCAACGATAAAATACCGTTCATCCTTATTTTTGTTGATGAACAGTGCAACAACCTGATCACTTTCACTGTCATAGAACACTCGCATTCCCGTGTTGTCCTGGCCGGTAATCGCCAGACGGCCGGACAGCTCATAGATGTCGGATCCGTCCAGAAGTATATCGCAGCTTCCGTCATCATCCATAATATCCAGATTCTCGTAGTTGAACTTCGAAAGCTCGGATCGCTTCGCCGCATCAACCGCATTCCTGACCGCCTCCGGATTCAGTTTGTAACGAATTATATTCTCCTGAAAGTCAAAGGCGTAGGCAGTCCCTACGTCTGCCAGAACGTTTACCAGCACCATAAACACAGCCACGATAAAGGCAAGGCCCCGACGGTACCTGATTCCTAATCCTTTCAACATTATTTTTTCTCCCTTTTAATTTACCTGATTTTGTTATATACTATCCTATGCAACAGCTGTCCAAACGGCTTAACTCACCGCAACAGCCGCATTCTTCCTCTCATTTCTCGTCTTCGGTGATACGGCCTCCGCCCCTTCCGATCTCGCTCCGTTGATCACCGAATGGATCAGAAAGATCAGCTCCAGACAACTTCGGAAATAAATCCTCTGGTTTCTCCAGCAGATCTCTCCCTGCCAGCTGGTGTGCTGGCGGCATATAACACGTACGAGGAAGGATTCCTTCTTCCTTGCCGCACCGCGGCGCTCCTTCCCCGTATACCTCGGCGCATGGATCTCAGGCTGATCCGACCCGCTTCTGATCAGGCTTTCCTCCTCCTCTGCTGCAATATGCAGATGGGGCTCACGCTTCATATGGAACATTCTCATCGAATCTGTCCCGGAATAACTCCCCAGTTCATCCATCCAACTGCTCATCTGAAGGATCGCCTGATCCAACCCAAAGAAGGGCGCCGCCGACCTCGGGCACAAACGGCAGATTGTTCCGTCTATGCCGCCATTACCGGCAGAACCCACATACAACATAAATGTATCAGCCGTATCGGACGATACACCCAGAGAATTCCTCAGTTGCTCTGTCATATGCTCCCCTCTTTTCCCTTGCTGCCACCGCAGCCTGCGCAACAGATTGCCACAATTGTGCAGTTTCATTTTATAGTATGATAATATCATTCAAATTGTATGATGTCAATTCATTTTGTTGTTTTCAATTTTAAAATTTTTATGAATCGTTTTTACTAATTGTCAGGAACATAAACAAAAACAGACTCTTAGAAGGAACGATTTCTGAGGTGAATTTATGAACGAGAGAAATGAACCCAAGAAGTTCGGCGATATTCTCCGCAAGCTGCTGGATGTCCACGGGATCAGCCAGAAGCAGCTTGCCCTGGACCTTAATATCTCTCCCGGGGCGATCGGCAACTATGTCCGCAATAACCGCGAACCGGATTACCGTACCCTTATGAGCATCGCCGCCTATTTCGATGTGACGACAGACTTTCTGCTGGATTTTCATTCGGATGACAAACGGGATTACAGGGACAAGTTTCTTCTGCAGGTCTTCCACCGCATGACAGACGAGCAGAAGGATCTGTTCCTCGAACAGGGCAAGGTATTTCTTCGCAGTAATCTCAAATCAAAAGAAAACGCTTCCGCGTCCTGAAGTAAGGCGCGGAAGTCTCCTATGGTGGTGATGTAAGCCAAACAGGCAGGTTCCGCGCGCTTTCCCGTACGCGGACCTGCCTGCTTTCTCATTTTTGCGGTTATTCGAAGTAATCCAGCGGATCCACCGTCTCTCCGTCCCGGCGCAGCTCGAAGTATACGTTGCTGCCTTCAATGGAATAATACTTGGTAGGCTCGGCCACGTAGCCGAGGATCTGGCCGGCTTCCAGGTACTCGTTCTCCACCGCCTGGATCTCCTTGAGCTGTCCGCAGGTGGCCACATAGCCGTTGCCCAGCTCCATCGTCACGTAATTGCCGATCTCCTCATTGGCGCCGACGGCCGTCACACGGGCGTTGGCCGGGGCCGCGACCGGATCGCTGACCTCGCCCTGGATGATCACCGCCGGGTTGCACTGGTACTGGGCCAGCGTCGGAAAGTAGATCGTAGAATCCATGCTGTAGTTCAGCAGGATGTTGCCGCGGATGGGCCACATCATCCGGCTGAAGTCGGAGAAATCAAGGGTCAGCGGCGTCGCCGCCTCGATCCCGGTTCCTGCCGGCGCAGCCGGCTCTTCCTCAGACCCGGATCCGGCCTCCTCCGCGAACGCGAAGGCCCTGGTCTCCCGTTCCGGAGTCTCCTCCTGCTGTTCGGACGGGGCAATGGTTCCGGCAGGCTCCTGCTCCGTCGCGTTGGCGTTGCCGGCTACCTGGGTGCCGGATGCGCCGCGGGTCTCCTCCGCCAGCAGGGAACCGGGATCCTCCATCTGGATGTACGGATTCTCCTCCCCCGGAAGACGTCCTCTCTGAATGGTGACGACGCCTGCCGCGGCGACGATCGTCAGCAGACCCAGCACCAGCATCACGAGAAACAGCTTGTCCTTGAATAATTGGTTCAGTTTCGCTTTCATTATTATCACCTCGGTAGTAGTTTTACCAGAGGCGATGGAGTTATTCATGGGAACGGTAAATATTTTCACATGTCCTTCGGAGATGTATCCTCCGGGAGATTCGCACGGTTCCATGACTCCACGGTGATCCCGTGATAATAATACCTGAGGATCTCTTCGGCGCTTAAGCCCTCCGAGGCCAGGTGATGGGCGCCGTACTGGCTTAAGCCGAGAGCATGTCCCTGTCCCTCGCAGACGGCCCGGATATTGCCCTCGTGGTTTTCGAAACGGAAGGACAAGGACGGCAGGCCGAAGAGCTGACGGATCTCCTCGCCGGTGTATACATGGCTCCCGATCTGGTATTCAGCCACATAACCGGAAGAATCCCGCGAGACCAGCTGCATCGTCTCAAGGATCCGGTCGGCGCTGTCCGCACCTTCTGCTCCGTCGCCTGCAAAGCCGCCTCCCATGCCGTCTCCCGCTCCGCCGCCTGTAAAGCCGCCTCCCATGCCATCTCCCGCTCCGCCGCCTGTAAAGCCGCCTCCCATGCCGTCTCCCGCTCCGTCTCCTGCAATCCTGCTGCCGCCCGCTTCCCGGTCTCCCGATGCACTCTCGCCGTCCGCCAGCGCGGCGAATTCCTCCGGCGTCCATTCCAGCACCGTCAGATACCCCTCCGCCTCCACGTCGAAGCTGCTGTCCGCCGCCTGCAGGTACGGATGAGCCTCATCTCCTGTCCTGGTCCGGCCGGCGCTGGCCCGGTGGAACAGCGGCTCGATCAGACTGCCCTCATAGCAGATTACCTGTCCCGCCGTCTCCGTGACCGCCTGCCGGGCTTTCTCATAGTATTCCGGGAAATGCTCCTCCTCCCACAGCGATCCGTTTCCCACCTCCTGCAGATACCCCGGCTCCGCGGCCGTAACGGTGATCCTCCCGTCTCCGTCCGCCTGGCGGAAGAGCCAGGTGCGCGCCGCCATTGCCTGGGCTTTGATCGCCTCCATCTCGTATTCCATCGGGATCTGGGCCGCCACGACGCCGGTTAAGTATTCCTCCGCGTCCACGTAACCGCCCTTCCCTTCCAGATAGACCCGCAGCCCGCTCTGCTGCTCCTCCATCGGAACCAGAACCGATTCTCCGCCGCTTACCGCCAGAGTAACCGCATACGGGAAGAGCAGAACAACCGCACAAACCAGCAGGAGCCGTCTAGCCCGGCCCCAGTTCCTTTTCCGGAAAATAGGCATAAAAATCCCCCTCCGCAGCCTGTCTGTCACAGTCTATGAAGGGGGATCGGTTCTTATGCCTCTACCGTAATACGATCCAGATGCCAGATATCCTTTACGTACTCCTCGATGGTCCGGTCGGAAGAGAACTTGCCGGAATGCGCCACGTTCAGGATCGCGGCTTTCGTCCACCACTCCCGGTTGCGGTACGCCTGATCAACTCTCTTCTGCGCGTCTGCGTAGGACCAGAAGTCCTTCAGGATGAAATAGGTATCCGCCCGGTCGCTGGACTTGGTGTTCAGGAGCGAATCGTAGATATCGCGGAACAGCTCCGGATTCTGCGGCGAGAAGTACCCGTTGATCAGCTGCATCAGGATCCGGCGGATCGTCTGGTCGTTGTTGAAGATATCCATCGGATTGTAGCCGCCGTGCTTCTCGTAATGGATCACCTCGTCCGCGGACATGCCGAAGATGAAGGCGTTCTCGATGCCGACCTCTTCCACGATCTCCACGTTGGCGCCGTCCATGGTTCCCAGAGTCAGCGCGCCGTTCAGCATGAACTTCATGTTGCCGGTACCGGAGGCTTCCTTGCTGGCCGTGGATATCTGCTCGCTGACGTCCGCCGCCGCGAAGATGATCTCTGCGTTGCTGACGCGGTATTCCTCGATGAACACCACCTTGATCTTGCCGTGGATGGACGGGTCGTTGTTGATCACGTCGGCCACAGAGTTGATCAGCTTGATGGTCAGCTTCGCCCTCTTATAACCCGCCGCCGCCTTGGCGCCGAAGATAAAGGTTCTGGGCACCATATCCAGGTTCGGATCGTCCTTCAGTCTGCTGTACAGATACATCACATGAAGGATGTTGAGCAGCTGCCTCTTGTACTCATGAAGCCTCTTTACCTGCACATCGAAGATGGAATTGGGATCCACGTCGATATGATTATTTTCCTTAATATATTTCGCCAGGCGGAGCTTGTTCTGGTACTTGATCTCATTGAACTCCTTCTGCGCCTGGGGATCCTCGGCGAATTTCGCCAGTCCCTCGATCCTGGGAAGGTCGGTGATCCAGGCGTCGGTTCCGATCTTCTCCGTGACCCACTTGGCCAGCAGCGGGTTCCCGTGAAGCAGAAACCGTCTCTGGGTGATGCCGTTGGTCTTGTTGTTGAACTTCCACGGCGTCATCTCGTAGAAATCCCTCAGCTCCTGATTCTTCAGGATCTCGGTGTGAAGCTTCGCTACGCCGTTGACGGAGAAGCTGCCGGCGATGGCCATGTAGGCCATGCGGACCTGACCGTTGTAGAGGATGGCCATATTGGCCACCTTGCTCTCGTTGCCCGGGTACATCCGGCGGATCTGCTCGACAAAGCGGCGGTTGATCTCATCCACGATCTGGTACACTCTGGGAAGCAGACGCTTAAACAGGTCGATGGGCCATTTCTCCAGCGCCTCGCTCATGATCGTGTGGTTGGTGTAGGCGCAGGTCTTGGTCGTAACCTCCCACGCCTCATCCCAGGTTAAACCTTCCTCATCGATCAGGATACGCATCAGCTCCGGTACCGCCACCGTCGGATGGGTGTCGTTTAACTGGAAGGAATTCTTCTCATGGAAGCGGCGCATGTCGCCGTGATGCATCTTATACTTCTTCACCGCCCTCTGGACGCTGGCGGAAATGAAGAAATACTGCTGCTTTAAGCGCAGCTCCTTGCCTGCCGTATGGTTGTCGTTGGGGTAAAGGACCTCGCAGATGTTCTTCGCCAGGTTCTCCTGCTCCACCGCCTTCTGATAATCGCCCTTGTCGAAGGAATCCAGGTTAAACAGGTTGATCGGCTGGGCGTCCCAGATCCGCAGCGTATTCACCACGTTGTTGCCGTAGCCGACGATGGGCAGATCGTAGGGAACCGCCATGACCGACTGGTAGCCCCTCTGGATGAAGCGCTGACGTCCGCCCTCCCAGATCTCATCCACGTAGCCGCCGAACTTGACCTCGGTGGAATACTCGGAGCGGCGCACCTCGAAGGGATTGCCGTCCGCCAGCCACTCGTCGGGAACCTCTACCTGGTAGCCGTTCTCGATCTTCTGGCGGAACATGCCGTAGCGGTAGCGGATGCCGCAGCCGTAGGCCGGATATCCCAGCGTCGCCAGGGAATCCAGAAAGCAGGCCGCCAGACGGCCGAGACCGCCGTTGCCGAGAGCCGCATCCGGCTCCTGATCCTCGATCACATTCAGATCCAGACCCATCTCCTCAAGCGTTTCCCTGATCTCATCGTAAGCCATCAGGTTGATCATGTTGTTGCCCAGGGCGCGGCCCATCAGAAACTCCATGGACATGTAGTAGACGATCTTGGCGTCCTGCTTGTCATACTGCTTATGGGTGGCGATCCATTCGTCCACGATGATGTCCTTCACCGCATAGGCCACAGCCTGGAAGATCTCCTGAGACGTAGCGTCCTCCAGCTTCTTGCGGTACTTGCTCTTCAGGGTGTAGATCATCGCCTGCTTAAATTCTTCCTTATCAAATTTTGTATTCATATCCTGTCTGCACTCTCCTCTGCCAATAATAATGACGTTCTGTTCTTCCTGCCGCGACTAGCCGCGCTTCTTCACGCCGAGCGTAACCTGCTCGCCGTTGATGCTCCACTCCTTGACATATCCGTCGGTCTGTCCGGAGACGATCTCCTCCGCCAGGACCTCCGACCGGATCTCGTCTGCATGTCCCGCAAAGATCGCGGAAATGTGTTCGTTGCCCTGCTCGTAGACCGTGATATGGTCCATGACCTCGAAGCCGGCCTCCTTGCGCATGGTCTGGATCTTGCTGACCAGTTCCCGCACGAAGCCTTCCTCGATCAGCTCAGGCGTCAGATTGGCGTCCAGAACGACCGTAACCACACTGTCCGCCTCGGTCACATAGCCGGGCTTCTGGGACATGTCGATCAGCAGATCCTCCTCCGCCAGTACCACCGGGCCGTTTCCGAAATCAAAGGTCAGGGCGCCGGTGCTCCGAAGCGTATCCATGGCTTCATTGCCGTCCACCTCGGAAAGCGCCTTGCGGATGCTGCCAAGCTGCTTGCCGTACTTCGGGCCCACCGTCTTCAGCTGGGGTTTAAAGGTGTAGGTGGTAAATTCACGCACATCGTCCGCAAACACCGCCTTCTTCACGTTCAGTTCGTCCTCGATGATCTCCACATAGAAATCAGAAAGGGCGTGATCGGCCTTCACAAACATCTGTTTAAGCGGCTGGCGGTTCTTCAGGTTGGCCGTATTGCGGGCCGCGCGGCCCATGACGACCACATGAAGGACCTCCGCCATATCCGCCTCCAGCTGCCTGTCGATATGGCTCTCCTCCACCGTCGGGAAATCGCACAGGTGGATGCTCTCCGGTGCCGTCTTATCGATGCTGCGCACCAGATTCTGGTAGATCGCCTCGGTCATGAACGGGATCATCGGAGCCGCTGCCTTGCTGACGGTCACCAGGGCCGTATACAGGGTCATGTAGGCGTTGATCTTATCCTGCTCCATGCCCCTGGCCCAGAAACGCTCCCGGCTCCTGCGGACATACCAGTTGCTCAGATCGTCCACGAAGTCCTCCAGCGCCCTGGCCGCCTCCGGCACACGGTACTGGTCCAGATTCTCATCCACATCCTTTACCATTGTATTCATGCGGGAGAGGATCCATCTGTCCATGACAGGCAGTTTCTCATAATCCAGCGTATATTTTGTCGCGTCGAATTCGTCAATATTCGCGTACAGCACGAAGAATGCGTACGTGTTCCACAGGGTGCCCATGAACTTGCGCTGTCCCTCGGTCACGGCCTTGCCGGAGAACCGCTTGGGCAGCCACGGAGCGCCGCTGGTATAGAAATACCACCGGATCGCGTCGGCGCCGTAGGTCTCAAGCGCTTCGAACGGATCCACGGCGTTGCCCTTGGACTTGCTCATCTTCTGGCCGTTCTCATCCTGGACATGGCCCAGAACGATCACGTTCTCATAGGGGGACTTGTTGAACAGCAGGGTCGACTCGGCCATCAGGGAATGGAACCACCCTCTGGTCTGGTCCACGGCCTCGGAAATGAACTGGGCCGGGAACTGCTGCTCGAAAAGCTCCTTGTTCTCAAACGGATAATGGTGCTGGGCGAACGGCATGGCGCCGGAATCGAACCAGCAGTCGATAACCTCCGGCACCCGGTGCATGGTCTTTCCGCACTTTGGGCAGGGGAAGGTCACTTCGTCAATGTAGGGACGGTGCAGCTCCACCTTCGCAGCGTTCGGATCGCCGCTTAAGTCCGCCAGCTCCTGCCGGCTTCCCACGCTGTGCTGATAGCCGCACTCGCACTCCCAGATATTCAGAGGGGTGCCCCAGTAGCGGTTGCGGGAGATGGCCCAGTCCTGGATGTTCTCCAGCCAGTTGCCGAACCGGCCCTTGCCGATGGAATCGGGGATCCAGTTGACCGTATTGTTGTTCCGGATCAGATCGTCGCGGACCGCGGTCTCCTTGATATACCAGGACTCGCGGGCGTAATAGATCAGCGGCGTATCGCATCTCCAGCAGTGGGGATAGCTGTGCTCGAACTTGGGCGCGTCAAAAAGCAGCCCGGCCGCGTCCAGATCCCGCAGGACCATCGGATCGGCCTTCTTCACGAAGACGCCCGCGTAAGGCGTCTCCGCCGTCATCTCGCCCCTGGCGTCCACCAGCTGGACGAAGGGCAGGTCGTAGACGCGGCCTACCTTGGCGTCGTCCTCACCGAAGGCCGGAGCGATATGGACCACGCCGGTACCGTCGGTCAGCGTGACATAGGAATCGCAGACCACGTAGAACGCCTTCTTCCCCTGCTTTTGGCAGGTCTCCACCGCGCAGTCGAAGAGAGGCTCGTATTCCTTGTATTCCAGCTCCTTGCCGGTGCAGGTCATAAGAACCTCGTAGGCGGGCGCTGCCTCCCCTGTCTCCGTCTTCCCAGCCAGCTTCCCCAGGACCGTATCCAGAAGGGCCTGGGCCATATAATAGGTATAGCCGTCGGCGGCCTTGACCTTGGCATAGGTCTCCGCCGGGTTCACGCACAGGGCCACGTTGCTGGGCAGCGTCCAGGGCGTGGTGGTCCACGCCAGGATATACGCGTCCTCGCCCTTCACCTTAAAGCGGGCGACGGCGGAACGCTCCTTAATGTCCTTATAGCCCTGGGCTACCTCCGCCGTAGACAGTGGGGTCCCGCACCGCGGGCAGTAGGGTACGATCTTAAAGCCCTTGTACAGAAGGCCCTTGTCCCAGATGGTCTTAAGGGCCCACCACTCGGACTCGATGTAGTCGTCATGATAGGTGACGTACGGGTTGTCCATATCCGCCCAGAAACCGACGGTGCCGGAGAAATCCTCCCACATGCCCTTGTATTTCCAGACGCTCTCCTTACACTTGTCGATGAACGGCTCCAGGCCGTACTCTTCGATCTGATCCTTGCCGTTCAGCCCAAGGAGCTTCTCCACCTCGATCTCCACCGGGAGTCCGTGGGTGTCCCAGCCGGCCTTGCGGGGAACCATATAACCCTTCATGGTCCGGTAGCGGGGGATCATGTCCTTGATAACGCGGGTCTCCACATGGCCGATGTGGGGCTTGCCGTTGGCCGTAGGCGGCCCGTCATAGAAGGTGTAGGTCGGGCACCCTTCCCGCACCTTCATGCTTTTCTCGAAGATGTCCTGGTCCTTCCAGAACTTCTCCACTTCCTTCTCACGCTCCACGAATTTCAGATCCGTGGAAACTTTCGCATACTTCGGCATCTCTCAACCTCCAAACTGCAATGAAAAAGACAGGCCCTCATCCCCGGAAATGAGGACGAAGGCCAAAATGTACTTCGCTGTACCACCTATTACCATACTGACATATGCTTCCGTATAACGGCGGGAACCGGCGGGGCCTACCTGATGCCGGAAGGCGCCAACCGCGCTCCGAACCCTTCAGCCTGCGACTCGGGAGTGATCTTCGCCTCCTGTGCTACTGGTACCGGCCTTGCACCCTCGCCGGCTCGCTGGGACGTTCCCACAGGGCTACTGTCTCCGTCTGTGTCTTTCTGTCATTAACATGTCTTTCCCATTATAGACAGAAGCCGGCTTCTTGTCAAGAAAAATATCTCGAAAATCCTTACGTGCAGATACGCCCGCCGGAGTCGCCCGGCGCCGGACCGGCGCTTACGCCAGCATCTTCTCGATCCGCTTTCGCACCTCACCGATCACCGGTCCCAGAAAGAACGCCATCACGACCGTCACAAGCCCGAGGCGGGCGCCCATCAGCACGCCGCCCGCCGTAAAGGCGATGTCCCAGAGCATGCGCAGCGTCCGAAAGGACATCCGGTTCTGCCTTTCCGAAAGGATGAACGGCAGGGAATCATAGGGCGCGGATCCCAGCCCGGCGCACATATACACGGAGGCCGCCAGGATAAAGAACGCCAGAACCGGCAGAATCAGGATCCACTCCACCGGCTTCTGGGACAAAAACCCTGCCGGCAGAACCGTCTGCCAGACCCAGCAGAACAGATCCGACGTATAGCCTACGATCACCATATTTCCCAGGGTTCCGTAGCCGATAAAGCTGGCGTCCATGGCCAGGACGAACACCATCATGACCAGATTCGTAAGCAGCTGGCAGGTGCCGAAGCTGAAGGGCAGATGATAGGTCAGCCCCGTCGTAAACAGCGCGCAGGGATCTGTTCCGAAATCAAACTGCCGCAGAAGCGACAGGCAGAACCCCTGAAAGAACACGCCCGCGAGCATCATTACAAGCCTCTTCCTGAAATGAGGCGGGCGCTCAAACCATCTTTTCTTCATAACAATCGATCGATTCCTTTCCCGGTTCTTCCCCCGATACCCGGCTATGCTTCTATCCCCAGGTGTTTTCCCAGCATCCGGAATTCGTCCTCGTAGATGCAGTTTTGCAGACTGCCGATGCGGATCGCCTCCAGACATTCCCCGTAGTCCATCCAGACGACCTCCTCCACCTCCGATTCCTGCAGCGTCAGAGACGCGGCGTCCACCGGTTTCCGGTACACATACAGCTGGGACAGCTCCGCGTCCTTAAACGGCCTTCCGTAAAACACATCCTCCGTATAGCCCTTATGCAGTCCCGCAGGCTCCAGCTCCTCCGGCGCGGCCTCGATCCCCAGTTCCTCCCTAAGCTCGCGGACCGCAGAGGACAGGAAATCGTCTCCCGCCGGCACATGACCGGCGGACGAGATGTCGTAGCAGCCCGGATAGGAATCCTTGCCTGCGCTTCTCTTCTGCAGCATCACATCGAACCCGCTCTTTTTGTTGGGCCTCACGATCCAGATATGGGCCGTCGGATGCAGGCTTCCTTCCCGGTGGGCCACGCCCCGCTCGCGGACGATCCCGCTTTTCGTTCCGTCCTCATTCAGGATATCGAACAGCTCCATGGGGCTGCCGTTCAGGGTGGCGCTTACCAGCCTGCCGTTCCCGTCGTAGACCAGCTTCAGCGAGAAAAACGGCGCGTCCTCGTCCAGAAGCCGGAAGAAGATCTTGTCCCCTTCCCAGAGATTCAGTCCCCATACCTTCTCGACGGGCACCCACTCCAGCACACCCTCGTCGCAGGGAACCTCTTCTCCCGTAAATCCGTCCGCGGTAAACAGCGACATATACTCCGTCACGCCGTCTCCTGACACGAACGTGACCAGTCCACGGAAGCGGTAGGACGTAAGCGTGTAGCCGGTCTCCTCCTTCACCTCCCGCAGCACGCACTCCTCCGGACTCTCATCCGCCTCGAAATGCCCGCCGACGCCGATCCATTTGTCCTTATTCACATCGTTCTTCTTCACGGTGCGGTGCAGCATCAGCCAGCTGCCCGCCCGCTCGATATAGCAAAGGGTACTGAAGCTCGTCATAATCTCCTCCAATCGTGCCGGCGCGGATTCGCCCGCACATCTTCTTAATCATACCACAAAATTCCGGAATGAAAAGTATAACTTTTCGCGTTTTGCACAGACTATGAGAAAATCCTTCTGGAGGTGACGACAATGAAAAGCAGCGATACCGTAGAACTCTTAAAGGAATGCGACGCCGGCGTGAAGATGGCGGTGGCCTCCTTCGACGACGTGCTGGAGAAGATCCAGAATTCCGATATGAAGGACCTGCTTAAGAAGAGCAAGTCCAGCCACGAGGAGCTGGGCGGCGAGATCCACTCGCTCTTAAGCGAACACGACAGCGGCGAGAAGGACCCGAATCCCGTGGCCAAGACCATGTCCTGGATGAAGACCACGATGAAAATGGGCCTGGACGAAAGCGACTCCACCGTGGCCGGCCTGATCACCGACGGCTGCAATATGGGCGTCAAGTCCCTGCAGCGCTATCTGAACCAGTACCGGGGCGCGGACGAGACCTCCCGCGACATCTGCGAAAGACTCGTAGGCATGGAAGAAGACCTGTGCAAAGACCTGCGGGAATATCTATAACCGGCGGTCTGCGCAGGCTCCCCGGTTCATGCCCGCACACCGGCCGCGCCGGATGGACAGACCCGCACCGGACACGCGCCGGACGCGCAGACCTGCTCCGGACACGCGTCGAATGGACAGACCTGCTCCGGACACGCTCCGAATGGACAGACCTGCTCCGGACACGCTCCGGATGCGCAGACCTGCTCCGGACACGCTCCGGATGCGCAGACCTGCTCCGGACACGCTCCGGATACACAGGAAAGCATTGACAAAAAGGCCGGAATCGGCTACAATCTTCCTCAGATGAGGGAGTAGTCGGCGCGGCCCTCCTCCGCGCGATAGAGCCAACATACTGGCGGAAGCGCTGCGGCGCCGCCTGGCTCTATTTGAAATGATGAGACTTATCTGCAGTTTTGCGGCTGCGGATAAGTCTTTTTTTATCGCGGCGGCCGTCCGTCCGGATGGATGGGTCCGCCGGTTTTCTGGAAGAAAGGAGCACATGCCATGTCGCTAACAGAACTGTTTCTGATCGCCGTCGGTCTGTCCATGGACGCCTTCGCCGTCTCTGTCTGCAAGGGGCTGTCCATGCAGAAGCTGAATCCGCGCCACGCCGTCATTATTGGCCTCTATTTCGGCGGGTTCCAGGCGTTCATGCCTCTCGCGGGCTATCTGATGGGCGTCCGTTTCCAGGCGGCTATCACCGCCTACGACCACTGGATCGCATTTATCCTGCTGGCGCTCATCGGCGGCAATATGATCCGGGAGGCGCTGAATCCCGAGGAGGAAGCCTGCAGCGACTCCGTCGCCTTCCGGGAGATGATCGTCCTCGCCGTAGCCACCAGCATCGACGCGCTGGCCGTTGGCGTCACGTTCGCCTTCCTGCGCGTACATATCCTTCCCGCCGTGTCCTTCATCGGCGCCGTCACGTTCTGCCTGTCCGTCGTCGGCGTGAAGGTCGGCAATGTCTTCGGAATCCGCTATAAGGCGAAGGCGGAGATCGCCGGCGGCGTGATCCTGATCGCCATCGGGGCCAAGATCCTGATCGAGCATCTGTTCTTCTGAATGCGTGAAGCCGAACCGAAGAAGCTTTATCCGGCGTCTTCATGAATCGATTAGGGCGGATTTTCTCCGCCCTCTCACACAACCGGCCCGGCAGTAAGCTGCCGGGCCGGTTTGCGGGAATCGATCCCGCTCAGAACGGTTCTGTCTCATAGACTGCCGTCACAGTCTCCGTTGCGAAGAATTCTTTTATCATATCCGCGGCCATGTATCCCGTTCCCATCAGCAGAACCAGGATCATGATCACCACGATCAGGTCGGTTACAAAAAAACGTTTCCGCATATCTTAAGTCCCCCTTTGATGTTTCTCTGGCGTTTGCCACGAATATAGGATACCATAAGAATATGCGGTTGATTAGACGTTCTATTGACCAAAAACTGGGTCATTTTTGACCTTACAGGGGTGTTGGCGCCGGGTGTGTCCCCTGCATCCCCTGCTTTTCGCTCGGACAAACACGGCCTGCGCTGCGGCACGGACGCGGCACAGACAGATCATGTGTCCGTGTTGCCGGCCACGTTGATATTGGCCCCGTTGATGTACGCCGACCTCTCTGAGAAGAGGAAATCAATGGCCTGGCACGCCTCCCGCGGCGCCACATACTGCTTCAGCATCGTTTCCACCTCCAGCTCCTCCCGGCTCATCGGAGGGGCGTCCTCCGGAAACCGGATGTTCAGCGCGCTGGGGGATATGCCGTTCACCCGTATCCCATAGCGGCCGTACTCATGCGCCGTCGAGATGACAAGTCCCAGCAGGGCGTACTTCGCCATCACATAGCTGGTCATCCGCTCAGGCGGTAGGCCAAGGGTACAGGAGGACAGCAGAACGACCACATTTCCCATCTGCTTCTCCGCCATCCGCGGCAGGTATTCCTTCAGCAAAAGCGCCAGGGAACGTACCTGAACGTTCACATCATTCTCGAAAACGGCCCAGTCGAAATTCTCCAGCTTCGCGCGGTAAGGCGGCACGGCCACCAGATGCAGGATGTTGGTGGGAACAATGTGCTCCTCCCTTAAGGCGCCGATCCACGCCTCCGTCTCCTCCCCGCTTCTCAGGCCGCAGTAATACAGCTTCAGCTTCACATGCCTGAGACTTCTCTGAAGCTCCTGAAGCGTCTCCTGGTTGCCGCGGTACTGACCGTATACGACGCAGTCCTCCCTGCGGTTCTCCAGCAGGCGGATATAGTCCTGCGCAATATCAGACGCGCAGCCGGTTATCAGATACGTTTTCATATGAGCCTCCATCCTGTCAGCCTTTATTCCACGTCAAACTCAATGTTCTTGAATTCCTCTGAACTGAACAGCTCACTGATCGTGATCCCCAGTCCGTTACATATCTTCGCGACCGTGAACACGCCGGGATTTCTCGTGGTGCAGTGAATGATATGCAAAAGCGTATTCAGCGGAACCGCAGAATTATAGGCCAGCTCATAGTAGCTCATATTTTTCAGGCGGCAGTAATATACAATTCGTTCGGACAATATCTTCTGTTCTTTCATCGATCAACCCTCATCCGTACTGCATAAGCGTTAATCCAAGTATAGTACGATTGAAATTGCGATTACTCCCGAATATGGCACCAGTGCATGAAAAAAAGCATCCCCGCTCCGTACGGGAATGCTTTTTCATGGCCGGTTTACCGTCCTGTCCGGTTCACCACCCGGTACATCGTCACCGGATTCACCCGGATCTTCACGCCGGTGATATCCGCGGCCGTATAGCTGGACAGCCGCCCCGCCTTCAGATCATCCAGAATGGCGTCCTTATTCTCCATAAAGATCTGGAAGCTGTCGCTGAAATAGGACGCCCTCAGATACAGCTCTCCATCCTGGACCGGTTCGGAAGACGCCGTCTCCTCCGGCTGATCCTCCGATTCCGTCCTGTCATATTCCGTATAGTCGAGAAACGGCTCCACCCACTCGCTGTTATAGGTCACCTGGAAACGAACGACGCCTTCCGGAACGGACGGATCCTCCACGACGCCTTCCATATAGCGGTTCGAATAATATCCGCGCTTCAGAACGATCGCGCTTCCGTCGTCCTTCATCTCAAAATCGAAATTCTCCGTCACCAGATGCTCGCTGCCGAGCAGCTTCGTTCCCATGTATCGCAGGGAGGACCATTCCACCATCGTAAGTCCGGCTCCCGCGCCTCCCAAAAGCACGCCGGACAGGAATACCACGATCAGAATGATTCTTAGTCTACGCATGTTCTTTCGCCTCCTCTCCGTCATTCCTCTCCGGTTCTTTCGCACCGCCGTCTTCCGGCGTCTGCCTGCGGTATGCCGGCTGCCCGCCCATATCCGGAGCCGGAACCGGAACCGCAGCAGCGGTCTCCTTCCCCTTTCTCCAGAGCAGCGTCATGATCAGTCCCGCTGCCGCGAAGAGGCTGCAGGACGCTCCCAGAGCCGCGATCACCAGACCCGCCAGCGGATAGCCGCCGATCATCAGGATGACCAGCATCCCGAACGTGAACAGAGCGCCTGCTCCGATCATGCCGACCGTCGCTGCTGCGCCGATGCAGCAAGCATTCCACGCCATGCGGACGCACCAGACGCATACGTCTGCGCACCACCGGAAGAATCCGGCGATCCCGCACCCTATCTCTGCCCAGATACTTCTTCTGCCTTCCACATAAACACCGCCTTTCTTCCTCACGGGAAATACCGTTCTCCTCGCGGCCGGCGCCCGCCGGTTCCCCCGGCTGTCCGCCTGCCCGTTCCGTGCGGTCCGCTCTTCTGTCTGTCCGTTCCGCACGGTCCGCTCGTCCAACCGTCCGCTCCGCGTGGTTCCCTCATCCGCCAGTCCGTTCATCGAAGTCTTCTCATCTGCCTGTACGTTCCACGCAGTCCGCTCGTCCGCCTGTCCGGCCGGATCCGCCCGCGTCCCGCTCCTCTCATATGCTTCCTCCGCATCGCCGTCCTGTCCGTACGGATCCTCTCCGCCGTCCAAAGCCGCACCTGCGCCTGCGCCCAGAAGTCCCGCTATCCACACGAAGGGACGGCAGATCAGCCTCCAGCACCACCGGACGGCCTTCCACGTCCATCCGGCCGCTCCCTTCACGATCCTCCAGAGCCATCCGGCCGCCGCTTTCGTCCAGTGCCAGAGAGACCGGCACGCCCCGGCGGTCATGTTCCGCAGGCCGGTGAAAGCTCCTGCGACCCTTCCGGCCGCGCTCGTTCCCGTCCCCTCCGAGTCCTTCGCCTCCCCGCTCTGCCCGTCTTCGCCGGCCGCGGCTTTCCGGGCCTGTCCGCCCGTATCCGCCGTCCGGGGGCCGCTTCCGTTCTTCGGAATCTGCGCCTCTGCGTAATCCACCCGCACATGATATGCGTCCAGCAGCTCCGCGGTCAGCTCCTTAAAGTCGCCGAAATCCGCGATCGCTTCCTCCTCCGTAAGCCCGCTGGCCGCCTTCATATCGATATGCTGTTCGTATTCGTCTATGATATCCTGCAGCTCCGTCTCGTCCAGAACCGCCAGCGCCTTCCTGAGCGCTTCCAGGAATTCCTTCTTGTTCATCTCATGCTCCTCTCCGCGGCAGCGCCGCATTCTGCCCCGCCATTCCTTCCGGTCTTACGCCGTCGCCGGCGTATGCCGCCGGTCCGCCTCCAGCCGGTCCGTCACCGGCCGTCCCGCCGTCTCTACCGCTTCTTCTGCTCCTCCAGAAATGCCCCGACCCGGTCCGCGAATTCCGTCCATTCCGCCTCCAGCCGGTCGCGGTACAGGATCCCCGCCACCGTCAGATGGTAATACTTCCGCGGCGGACCCTCCGTCGATTCCCGCAGATACGTCTCAAAATACCGCTCATTCGTCAGTCTCTTAAGCAGCGGGTAGATCGTTCCCTCGTTCACATCCACGACCTTGGAAACCTCCTCTACCAGCTCGTACCCATACATATCCTTCTGCCGCACCGATTCCAGAACGATCAGCTCCAGGACTCCCTTTTTGAACTGCGCATTCATAATGCTCCTCGCTTTCTATGGATATATTATACCAACTACTTGGTAATGTCAAGTACTAATTTTTAAAAAATACCGCCCTGCCGCATTTCGGCCGGCAGGGCGGAACCGGTGCAGTCTACGCCGTCACCTTCATGAAATTCTTCTTTCCGCGCTTGACGATCATGCCGTCTCCCGCGAAATCATCCTTCGTGTACGTCTTGCGGATGTCCTTCACCTGCTCGCCGTTCACGGACACGCCGCCCTGCTCCACATTTCTGCGGGCCTCGGCGCGGGACGGAGCCAGACCGGATTTCTGAAGGACCGCCAGGATATCGATGGTTCCCTCGTCGCTGAAATCGCCGGCTCCCAGAGCGAACGCGGGCATATTCTCCAGGCTTCCCTGTCCCTTAAACAGCGCCCTCGACGCTTCCTGGGCTTTCTTCGCTTCTTCCTCGCCGTGAACCAGATTGGTCAGCTCATAAGCCAGGATCTCCTTGGCCGTGTTCAGCTGGCTGCCCTCCCAGTGATCCATCTCGTTGATCTGCTCAAGCGGCAGGAAGGTCAGCATCCGCAGGCACTTCAGCACATCGGCGTCGGCCACATTTCTCCAGTACTGGTAGAAATCGAAGGGCGACGTCTTATTCGGATCCAGCCAGACCGCGCCGGACTGGGTCTTGCCCATCTTCTTGCCCTCGGAATTCAGAAGCAGCGTGATCGTCATCGCGTAGGCGTCCTTGCCCAGCTTGCGGCGGATCAGCTCGGTGCCGCCCAGCATGTTGCTCCACTGGTCGTCGCCGCCGAACTGCATGTTGCAGCCGTACTTCTGGAACAGCATATAGAAATCGTAGCTCTGCATGATCATGTAGTTGAATTCCAGGAAGCTTAATCCCTTCTCCATCCTCTGCTTGTAGCACTCGGCGCGGAGCATGTTGTTGACGGAGAAGCACGCTCCCACCTCCCGCAGCAGCTCCACATAGTTCAGGCTCAGCAGCCAGTCGGCGTTGTTGACCATCAGCGCCTTGCCGTCCGAGAAATCGATGAAACGGCTCATCTGCTTCTTAAAGCACTCGCAGTTGTGCTCGATCGTCTCCACGGTCATCATCTGGCGCATGTCGCTGCGGCCGGACGGGTCGCCGATCATGCCGGTACCGCCGCCGATCAGGGCGATCGGCTTATTGCCTGCCATCTGGAGGCGCTTCATCAGGCACAGCGCCATGAAATGGCCCACATGAAGGCTGTCGGCCGTCGGGTCGAAACCAATGTAGAATACGGCCTTGCCCTCATTCACCATCTTCCGGATCTCGTTCTCGTCAGTCACCTGGGCGATCAGTCCGCGGGCGACCAGTTCTTCGTAACACTGCATCATTCATTCTCCTTTTCTTTTCGATCTGATCAAATGTTTTCCTTTCATACGCGCGACAACGCCCCATCCTAACTTCTTAGGACGGGGCGTTCACCTCGTGGTACCACCTAATATTCACAGAAAGACTCGCGTCTCTCCGCCTCTTCGGGTACGTCCGGCTCCGGGAGAGAACCCCTCGGCCGTCCGGTGCGGCTCGGATCTTCTCCGGCCCCCGGCATACCCTAGCACGATAACGTGTGCAGGAATCCGTCACAGCCTACTAAGCGGCGCGTCCTTCGGATCTCTTCCCGGCCGCTGCCTCCGTTCGGTGTGAAGCTCAAAGATGTATTCACAGCAGACTTTCCACGCGCCTCTCACCGTCCGGCTGCTCTCTGTGTGCTTCTGCCTGCTGCTACTTGTTCTTATCGTCGCTTTTCGTCATGAAATTATAGATATTATAGAGGGCGGTACGGCATTTGTCAAGCCCCTTTCACTGCGCGTTTCACCGCGCAGCCGGCGCGGCATACTCACTGTGCAGGCCGCACGACCCCGTCCGCGCCGACGGTCACGCCCCTGGAAATGCTCTGCATAAACGAAAGCACCCGCTGCCGCTCTCCCTCGTCCGTCACCAGCGACGTCCGGCAGCCCTTCTGCAGGCAGGGCACGAACCGGAATTCGGAGATGCCGTCCTTCGTGATATCCACCTCCGCGATGCCGGTATCCAGCGTGCTGCTGTTGAACCAGAAATTCCCCAGGCTGTAAAGGATCGGCACGCCCTTATAATACTCGATCCCCTGCAGGCGGTGCGGATGGTCTCCCATGACCAGATCCGCTCCCGCGTCGATATACTGGCGGCCCAGGCTCTGCTGATCCGCCTCGAACTGATTCGTTCCCTCCGTCCCCCAGTGCACGTAGACCACCACGAAATCGCTGTTTGCATCCGCCTCGCGGATCACCTCCAGGAATTTCGCCGGATCGTAGGTGCGCAGTACGCCGGCGGACGTGGCGGTGGCCTCTTTCGTAAATACATAGGAACGCTCCACCTGGGTGGCGCTGACATAGGCGATCTTGATTCCGTTCACGCGGAAATACACGATCTTCTTCGCCTCATCCAGATTCCGTCCGGCGCCCACATAGGGGATCCCGTACTGATCCAGCGTGTCCAGCGTATCCACAAGCGCAGTCTCGCCGTAATCGTAAATGTGATTATTGGCCACGGAGACGATATCCGCGGACATCTTAAGAAGGTCGGCCGCCGTCTCCGGCTTCGTCCGGAAGGTATAGGTCTTGCCGGACAGGGGCTTCCCGCGGTTGCTGTAGGTATACTCGTTATTCACCATCATGATGTCGGCCGCGTCCATCCGCTCAAGCACCTCCGGCAGGATGCACTGCTCCAGCCGGTCTCCGGTACTGTGGTAATAATTCATGATCGCATACCCTTCTCCGAAGCCCAGGTCACCGACAAAGGACAATGTCACCTTATCCGGCGAATGCGCCTCCTTGCGGATCACGCCCTCCGCCGCGTCGCGGGCGATCTGCTCCGCGCTCTCCTGCTCCGCCGCCGTGCCAACCGGCCCGTACCCGGCGCCGCTTAAAGGCCCCCGCGGCATCATCGTATCGATCCCCGCCGCCATACTCTCCGACGCGGTTCCCAGAAGCAGAACCGCCGCCAGAATCATCGCTGCATGTCTTCTCATCGCGCATCCCCCTCGTTATCCCCGCAGCGCCGCTGCGGTCCTTTCGGTCGTACAAGACTATCTTAACACAAAGAAAACCCGCTGTAAACACTCACAGAATCTCCCTGATCCCCGGCGAAAAATTTTTGAGAAGTTTTCAAAAAATCGGTTGCCATTTCACGGAAAATGTGCTATACTAGCAAGGCTTGCGGGAATGCTGGAATTGGCAGACAGGCTAGACTAAGGATCTAGTGATTGTATGATCGTGTGGGTTCAA
>CANQME010000017.1 GCA_947624815.1 uncultured Lachnospiraceae bacterium
TTATTTTACACTGAGGTATTTTTTTCTCAACCTTCTTTCTTGGAATTCCCTATACTTGAATTATACAGGAAGCTCCTCTGAGCGTCAAATCCATCCAATGCTCTCCCTCTCTGTAGATATGCCTGCATTTTTCCACGAGCATCCAGTTGTTTATTTTAATGTCGCCGAGCCTGAGACTGACTACTACCATGGAGCCCGCTCTGACCCGGTTATCTCCGATGGCATCCGTGATCCTCAAACTGCGGGTTTTTTTATTGTATAGTTTCAAAAGCGCGTCTGCTTTGGCTGGCCCATTTTCCCCCTTCTGCAGCGTATCAAAATATTGCAGGATCCCCCACTTGTTGATATTGGCGGAATCCTGTGCAATATATACTTCCCTCTGCCCGGTGTCGTCGTTGTCATAGATCAGTTTTACCTTGTTGTATGTGTTATCATCGATAGATGACGTATAGTCAAAGTTTGCGCCCGTCTCCTCATCGATCATCAGATAGGCCCCGGGCGCACCTACATACATGGACGACAGACTTTTCAAGGTCAGCTTCCCGAAATCGTCGTATAAGACAAACATTTCCCCCGTGTTAGTCAGAGTCAGGTCAAGGGCATTTGCTACCATTTCAAAAAGGGATACATTTTCTTCGACCCTTGACACAATGATATATCCAGTATCCTCCAAAGTTCCCGCATTTAGAGAATAGTCCTCTGCAAGCATCCGGATAAACTGTGATGCAGTTTGTCCCTCATAAACCTTGGTATCTTTATTTTTCAGGTAACGCAGCTGATCGTAGGCAGTGACCGTGACAATCTGATCTTTTGCCCTCTGCTGCTTGAACACAAAACCAAAAAATATCTTGTCTCCGTCTACCGTCATCCTGACAGGGCTCCCTTCGGAGATGTCCAGGATATCATCCTGCAAGACTTTAAAGACCAGCTTACCAGGCACACCCTTGCGCTCTGTCGTCCATTCGATGCCTTCCTCGACAGCCGGTTGATACGCTTTTGCGCCGCCTTCCGCTCCAATCAACAGTTCGACATACAATGCAGGCACCTCCTACGCTGCGGGGATGGTCAAGACCTGTCCCGGATAGATCATGTTAGGGTTTCCTCCGATGGTCTCCCTGTTTAGATCATAGATGACCGTATATTTTGCCCCGTTGCCATAAAATCTTTTTGCAATGCCCCACAAGGAATCTCCCTTCATGACTGTATAAGGCTGGGATACTGCCGGCGCAGGGGAATTATCGGTCTCCCGGGATGGCGACACGCTCGCCTTCGGCTTAGACGCACCCATCTGGATATTCACTGTTTTTGTCCCGTAGTCCCGCCACTGTTTCAGGCGGAACTTTACCATAAAATCAAACCCGTTTCCTGCATCCTCTGTGATCTGATATTCCTCCAGCGTCACCTTGATATCTGTACTCAGCAACTGCTTTCCCGTTGGCAGCTTCCGGCACACGATGAATTGAAAAGGTTTTCTTTTTGCCTTTAACTCTTCAAAAACAGCCAGAAAATACCCCGCATTCTGAAAGCCTGATTTATAGACCGCATAGGGATGCGGAACTTGCGGGATCTCTGCTTCAAATTCAATGTCCGTCAGCCCTGCCCTTTTTAAGATGTTGATCTCCCCCTCATTGATCAGGCTGACCGTTTTGTTCTGGCTGTTGATACTGATCTGTATCTTTTCCGGGGTAACGGGGAGCAGGCAGTCTTTCAGGTATAAGTCATATGCGCTTCTATGTGCCATTTACTCATGCACCCCTTCCGTCATGTTGTCCACAGCTTCGTTCACCGAATCCGTCAGCTTGGCCATAAACCCGTCGATGTCGTCACCGCTGTTCACGGTGTTGCGCATACCTGACATATCAATGCTGATCTCTGCCGTGGTAAACCTGTTTACTGTTTCCTGTTCTGCGATATCCCGCAGATACTTCAGGTCTTCTTCCGTGACGTCCAGGCTGTCCTTGATTGTGTCCGTATTTCCGGCAATGTCCCCAAGTCTGTCACCTATCCCGGCGCTTTCTATCACACCTCCAAAACCTGATGTATAATCCTGCGGGTCTGGGATGTCCGTACTTCCAAAAATATCTAAAAGACTGAAGTTGTCAATGGTTTCCGCTATTCCGTCGCCAACGGCAACCCCCGCATCCCATGCTTCCCCATATTCAAAACGGTCAAAGTGCCAGTCTTCACTGCGGACCGTTGCCATAATTTCTTTACCCTGGCCGAAGGTTTCATCAACCCAACCGCCAAGGTCATCACGCCACCCCTGGACTGCACCCGAAAGGTTTGAGCCGAAAATTGCATCAATCGCTCCCGCCAGAGTTTGCAGCAGCGAAAGGATCGTGTCCGCCAGATCAAAGAACAGGCGGGCAATAGCGCCGACCGGGTCAGTGAACACATTTCCAAAAAAGTTCACAAAGGCAGCTATGAGGTTCCATAGTGCCACAAATAGGTCTATCACCATGTTGATCAGGGCAACGAACAAGTTCCCGATAAAGGCCAGCGCCACCGATAACGCCCCCACGATGATACCAATTCCTGAATTGGCTGCACCAGTCGCCTGTGCGATCCAGTTACAGAGCGCGACCAAGGCCGCGATCAAGGCAATCACAAGCACCACGATCCACACAATAGGGCAGGCATATAAAGCGCCATTGTATCCCATCTGCGCAGCCGTTGCCGCCATCGTGGAACCTGTAAGCGCTGCTGTAATTCCAATTTTTGCCGACATGGCCGCCGCATAAATTGCACTTGCAGCTGCATGGGAAAGTTCCAGGCCTTTCACAATGCCCAGATATGCAGCATACACTGCCAAGGCAGCGATAACGCCATAGATGACAGGACTGGTCACTGACCAGTTGTCTGCGATAAACCCGCCGACCATCGCAACCAGATCAAAGATGTCCAGGATCACGTTGGCAAGGGTTGCCATCGCTTCCATAGCGCCATTTACAAAAGCCTGCAAATCATCACTATTTGCTATCTGGTTTAACCGCTGCAAAACAGGCAGAAAAGCAATCAGTGCGGTGTTCTGCATGGACTGCCACACTTGCCCCCATGTCATGGGCATCTGTTCAAATTTCGCATTGATTTCATCCGCACTTGCAAATATCGCTGCTTTTACAATGTCCGCTGAAAGTTCACCTTCCGATGCCATCTCACGAATCTTCCCAATAGGAACATCCAGATAGTCAGCTATGGACTGGATCAGGTTTGGTGCTTGTTCAAAGATACTGTTCAGTTCATCGCCACGCAAGACACCTGAACCCAACGCCTGTGACAACTGCAGCATGGCATTGGCTGCTTCCTGCGTCCCGGCTCCGGCAATGGTCATCTGCTTCTGCACCAGATCGGCGAAGGCCACAACTTCCTCTGAACTGCTGAACGCATCACCCGCATTATTTCCGAACCTGGCGACCACCCCTGCCATATCAGAAAAAGAACCACGTGCGTCTTGTGCCGCTGCATATACCATATTGAGCAACTCGCTGGTACTCTGAACGCCGTCATTCATCAGATCCAATCTGGATGTGGTCAATGTCAGTCCATCGGAAAGCCCAAATGCCTTTCCAACACTCTGAATACTTACATAGGCGGCAACGGCCCCCTTGATCGCACCCATCATGGCATCCGCCTGCTGCGTCCCCGCCCGGATTTCCTGATTAAACCGTCCCTGTCCATCCACATTGTCCCGGATATACCGTTCTGTGTTTCCTATCGTCTGCGATAACCGCAAATATGCGTCGTTAGCGGCAGAGACATCCATTTCCTGCATGGCCTGGTTCAACGCATCCTGTTCCTGAACGGCCTGGCCAAGCTGCGCCCGCAGCTGCTCCAGTTCGGCATTTGCCGTATCTGTCCCGATGTTCACCTGGTTGTTTTCGATCTGCCGGATACGGTCCCTGACCAGATCGATTCTGGTTGCAAGTCTGTTTAAGTCCTGAAACGCTTCCGGGGGAAACAAGTTGGTATTGAAAGCCTGTCTTGCAATCGCATCCTGCGTACTGCTCAACTGTTCCAACATTCCGTTTGCGCTCTGAATCTCCTGCTGAAAGCGTTCAACTCCTGTGCTTGTGAAAACATCCAATCCGCCTGTTTCCCACTGGACAGGCGGCACAACATCGGGTGATACCCGACGGGCCAATGCTTCATTCATTGCATTGATTGCAGCGGTTGCCTGATCGATCTCATTCTTTGCCCCTTCGATACTGCGTGTGTCAATATCAGCGTTCATGCTCTGCTGCATATCGTACATGGAGCTCACTGCAAGATTTACTGAGTTGATGATGCTGTAGAGTACCCCGCTGAACTGATCGTTCAACGCAATCCCTGTCTGAATGGAGGACACCGCTTCTCACCCGCCTTTCTATTTCCCTTTTGCTTTGCTTTCCGCTTTCGCCTTTGCCTTTTTGTCGCTGTCAATCTTGAGATCAATGGCAGCGATCACAAAGGCTTTTTCTTCCTCTTCCAGTGCAAGGAACTGTGAAGGCAAGATATGGAATTTATGAAGGGCATAGTAAGCATAATTCGCTTCCCAATCCCCTTCATTGATCAGTTTTTTGCTTCTTCAACCTTTTCTTCCAGTCCCTTGCTGAATCCCTGGAACTTCTGCATCCAGACGGTGAAGTCCTGATATTCCCCGGCATTGTCCACCATAGCATACAGCAATTCTTCCGGGGTCATTACTCCATAGCTGTCCTGTAATTCCTTGTCATACAGATCGGGACATACCGTGGAGGCCACGATCATCCTTGCAAGATACTCAGCGGTTTTCACCTTGGGCCTGTAAAGGTTCGGTTTGCCTGCCACCTGGACTTCAATGGTGCAGGCATCCCGCAGGACTTCATTCTCCTTGGATGTGATGTGCCTGAACTCCCATTCAAGCGGTCTGCCGTTTTCGTCCTGCAGGCTGCTTGTGGGGGCATACTTTTCATTGGGGGCTGCGGTCTTATTTGCTTTCATGAATCGGCTGAATTTTGACATTGTCTTTTTCTCCTTCCTGTCTGCCGTGAAAGGCCCCCTGCACAGCCCTTTTATCAAGCCGCACAGGAGGCCGCTGTTTAGTTGGTAAGAAACCCGGTAAGCGCTGCAAAGGATTCCGGCATAGAGAAGTCTTCAAAGGTGCCCTCGATCTCCTCCTCCAGATATTCGCCGTCTGCGTCGAACTTTGCCAGCACTCCGCCGTCTACGTTGCAGTCGTAAAAAATGATGGTCTGTCTGCCTGCGGCAGATGTAGGGTCGTCGTTCGTGATCTGCATTTCAAAGTATACGTCTTCCCCGGTGTTCTTGTAGTCAAGCAGCGCCTGCCTGAGGACAGACTGGTTATAGTGCGCTGTGCCGGAAAACGTCCCCTCCATGCCACAGGATTTGTGCCCGGCCATGACCGCCCCGAGGCGGGGAACCTTTGCCTTGGTCTTTTCCACCTTGGCTTCCATGTCGATCATCTGCATGAAGTTATACCTTCTCGTGCCGATGGTCACAAAGCACTCCGCCAGTTTCGCAGAAACAGTGTCCCGCGCCTTCATGACAATATTGTTTTCCATCTTATCACCCTCTTTCTTACGCGACCGTGACGGTCATATAAAGCTGCGACATGGTATTTACGACAGTGATCGCAGCATTCACCGTCACCGCCTTTTTGCCCTCTCCCTTTTCGACAGTGATATCTGAGTCGGAAAAGGCCTCAATTGCCCCGATGGCCTGCAGCTGGCTGCACAACTTCACCAGGTCAGACCACAGGGAGGTCCGTCCAGATGCATTGTTGGGCACAACGCCAAGATACTTGGTGTTGAACAGCACGGCCACATCGTTTCCCAGCTGGTCAATGACCCGGACAGTCTGGTTCTCTTTAAAATCATCACCGCAAGCATCCGTTGTGGTGACTAATGTATTGATGTCCTCCAGGACCCTGACATCCTGGTCTACCTTGTGCAGCACAAAGAAGCCGGCGTTTTTGAGATCCTCCAGCTGGGCCTGGGTATAATCTGCCTCGACGGAAAAAGTCCCCTCGTACTTTCTATTCTGGCAGGACTTGTTTACCTCACACCCGGCTTCCATTCCAGTGACCCAGTAGACAAGGGAGGCTTCCGGGCAGTCGCTGTCAGCCACCTTGTTTTTCACGCTGACCACACCCATATAGTCGGCGGCTAGGTCATGGAGCACCAGCTGGAATTTTCTTCCCTGTTTGTCCCGCATACGCTTGTTGAATGCCACATAGGACTTTTTGGTAGGCCCGTCATCGACCACAATACCCATGACATTGTAAGTATACCCTTCCATCTTGCCCTGGTAGGCCGCATGATCTTCCCCCGTCACCTGTTTGTTCGTGCCGCCTGTCAAGGAAGTGGCTGCCGTCTCCTCCAGGGAAAACGGCTTCCACGTCACAAAGTCATTCGCCATCAGCTCTCCCGCCTCGGAGACTGTCTGCTCGTCAACCTTTTCCGTTTCCAGATAGGTCAGAACGTCATATTTTCCCTCATTGTCTACATTTGCCTGGATGGCGATTTTCAAATCGTTTCCGCGGACGCCGCCATACCTGGCCTGCGCAAACTGATTGCCCGCCTTTTCACCGCCTCCGTTCAAGCGGTATGCATACAGTTTCCGGGCCCCGAGAAACAGGTCGCAAAGCCCCTTCATCTTGGGATGGCTGCACGGATATCCGAACAACTTCATGCTATCCTTCTGGAAATCCTCATTGGTCACTTCAAAGACATCCCCTTCCATGCCCCAGTCCAATTCAAGGGGCATGGCCGCAATCCCCCTGTCGGACAGGGCAGAAGATGCCGCTGCCTTTGATACAAAGTTTATATATGCGCCAGGCAGACCCTTATTCTGCGTGGTAAAACCACCGCCTCCTAAAGCCATGCTATTTCACCTTACCTTTCATATAGTTTTCGATCATTTTGTCGACTGCTGCCGTGGTGTATTTTTTCTCTCTTTCAAGAAGGGCCTCCACCAAATCCCTGTGATGCCTGTACTTTGCCGATGCGGCGAGCTGTTCCTTGCTATACTTCTGCAAAGGTTTCTGGACTCCGACCGCATCCGCACTGTTTTTCCTTCCGCCTGCCAATTTAACCACCTTCTTTCAGGGTTGCGCTTTCTTCCAGAGTTTCCAGGGGCGTCTCCTGTTCCTGTCTGATGACAAAAAGGTCATAGCTTACAAAGAAATTCAGCACGCCTTCCTCCAGTTCATGGTGCATCTTTGCTCCCCGGATCGGCTTTTCTTCCCCATAGATCGTGACGTACTCCAGACAGCGGTATAACCTTTCCGCCACATCGCTGCATTCGGTCTGCTCCTCATCGGATCCCGGAAAATACTGGATACAGATGGGTAACGTCACCAGATACCTTTTCCCAAGGAACTGTTCGGTTTTGCCGCCCAGGCAGAAAACAAAAAAGCAGGGCGCTTCCAAGTCCTGCTCCAGCCTTTCCTTGTAAATTTCATAGCCATCCCCAAATTCTTCATCCAGGGCAATGCTGACCGCCTCAATGATGGAACCAATCATTTGACGCATTCCTCCCAATATTTCATGATCCTGTTTTCAAGCACTCTCGGGGCAATCCTTTCAAGCTCCTGTTCCGATATGGTCATCATGAACTTTCCCTTTACCCAGTCCTTGTGATTCACCGTCCTGTGCCCATGCTCCACATAGGATGCATATTCGACAGGGTTGACAATTTCAATGATGTAGGCGCCGCCGGATTTTCGGACTTCTAAAGCGTTTGCATATTTCTTCGCAGATACCTTTTTCCCGCCGGTCCATCCCCTTCTGAGGGTTCCTCCCTTTTTCCCGGAGCCTTCCGGATAATCTCCCGCCTGCGTCCTTTCCTTCACCAGCCTCAGAAGCCTTCCGGCAAGTTCTTTGGCACACGATTCCACAAAGGCCTCCGGGGGCTGCAGCCGGTTCAGCTGTTCGCGGAACCGCTCCAGCCCATCCATATGAAAACTTCCCATCCTTCCCATCATGCGTACCTCTCAAACAATTCCAGAATAATCTCCTGGTGTGTCGGATAGACTGCCGGGACGCCGCTGAAAGTATAGTCCACGGTCACTTCGTCCTGTGTAACCGTAATCTTTGACCCGGCTCTGATCTTGATATCCGGGGCCACAAAGAGCTTTGTTATCTGCGTGATCTTCGCCGCTGAATCTGTCGGCGCCGCTGCCTTCAGTGTTTCATAAGACAGTCGGCAAGGCTGATCCTGCAGCACGATTTTTTCTTCCCTGGTTGTCAGTTTCGACTTTTCATCTTTTACCTTCCCATATTCTGTCACTGTCAAAGTCCCAAAATAGGTTGCTTCAATGGCTTTCCTGGCCGCCTGCTGTGCTGCTCTCATCTCTTTTACCATCGCAAACGCCGGAATGCATGAAATCCGTCCTTTCCATAGGATAAAAGGTAATTGATGAAGTTATCCAGCCTTTGCTCATGGGTCATGCTTCCTGCACCAGTGGCAAACACTGTGTTGGTATCGCCTGTCTGTATCTGCTTTACCGCATAACCCAGATCCAGGTGATCGAGATCCTCCGGGGAAAAGGTCTTCTTGGTAAGCAGGAATTCCCCTGCTGCCATATCGACCGCGATATGCTCCAGCCCTTCCGGCACATCCGGCCAATTGATATCATTTTTGATCGCACTGCGGACTTTCTCAACACAAAAGGCCAGGACAGTTCCATCCTCTGCCCTGGCCTCATAGCCGAATGCTTTCAGCCGCTGTGCCACTGTTTCTACATCCAATATCCAACCACCCTTTCTCGTTATCCCCTGGAGATGATGCGGGCAATGGGGATCGCCTTATGGTCAATATAGCTGCGTTCTGTCTCCAGCAGCTCGCCGGAGTGCACCAGCGCCCAGTTCTCACCCTTTTTCAGTTCCTTGTCAGTGGGAGAAAGCGTTGCCTGCTGCTTCTTCTCATAGGAGATGCCAAAGGGAGCGAACACCTTCCGCTGTCTGCTGTAAAGGGTATCTTCCCCGCCATTCTTAGAGGGGTTACGGTTCATCTCATAAGGCACTTTAACGCCTAAGTCTTCATAGGAAATAGAGCCGTTCCCCAGAACATAGGTGGTATACTCGGTAAACGCTTCGATAAATACCACATAATCCCCTGCTGCGGCCTTTTTGTAGCTTTCTCCACGCGGGGAGACACTCGCAGCCTTGATCTGCTTGGGGGTAGGGCTTTCCGTTTCGTCGGCAACGACTTCCAGCGCACCGGCATCCGTTGCCTTTGCCTTGACATAGAACCCTTCCTTGACGGCCACCGGCATATCGTCATCCACCACAACCAGCTTTCCATTCCAGGTATAAAGGTCAAGCTCCCGCTGCACACCCTGAGGATCTGTATATTTCAGATGGGCCACAAGGTTTAAATTCTCCAGGTTCGTCGCAACGTCGCTGTGCAGGAACACCAGGCTGAACTTTTTCTTATTTGCTCCGCAGGCCTTATTTACCGCGCTGTTCAAGGTGGTTGCCGACATCTCACCTTCAACCTTCTCCGTCACATCGTAGGTGTGCGCGGCTACAAATTCCTTTTCCTTCTTCCCGGTCATGGAAAAGATACCCTCCAGAATCGCAAGGATGGTGTCCTGGTCAACGCCGTCCCAATACTCGCCCACCTGTTCGGCGATATTCTGCATGAAGTCAACGCCACCCGTGATGTCATAGCTGAAATCTTTCTCTGTCCATGCCTTGGCCCTGCCAATGGCAACGACGCCCTGCTCAAAGGTCTTGGTGCTGGTGGCAGTGATATCCGTCTGGCCGTCGTAGTTGACCGCCTCCCCGTCTAACAGGCCGCGCATTGCGATCCGCGCATAGCCAGTACCGCTCTGGCTGCCGCCAAGGGTTTCCCTGATGTCAGGATTTCCCGCCAAGGCCTTGGACTTCTTGATCTCGTGCATATGAAGGTTCGGGATCCTGTCCACCATATACTTGAAAGCCTGCGGGTTAAAACTTTTGGAATCAAACTTGTCATTGGGCATATTTTTTTACCTCTCTTTCTTTACTCTAACCTGGCGTCAGGATTCTGCGTCAGGTAGGTACATAATTCGTCATAGTTCATTTTACTGGGATCCGTCGCACTTCCCTGCAGCCGCTGTGCGGATGCCCCCGGCTGGAACCCTCTAAAAAACTGCTGCCCCTGCGCAGGTGTGTCGAACAGGAACTTGGTGTCTTCCTCCTTCGCCAGTTTGTCGATCTGCTCCTGCAGCCCCTTGACATTGCCATCCTTGTCCAGTTTGGCGTCCGTCAGGTCTAACAGCGCCCTGACTGCTTTGACGTTCTTTGCCTTTGCCCCGGCCAGGGCTTTTTCCACGGCAAAGTCAACCTTCAACTGATTTACTTCCGATTCATGGGCTTCCTTCGCCTTGGTATTTTCCGCCTGCAAGTCTGCGATCTGCTGTTTTAGGGCATCATTGTCCCCCGCTGCCGTTTTCAGGTCTTCAAGCTGCTTGTCACGGTCTGTAATCTGGGTTTTATACCCTTCGTTCTCGGTCTGCAAATTCTTGATTTCAGCAGCGGATACAGATTTTGCATTTTCGATGTCATCCCCATTGATCTTGATAACGGAATCAACCTGTTCCTTTGTCAGTCCTAAATTTTCTAACTCTTTTCTTGTCATTTTTACACCATCCTTTCAAATACGTTTTTTACGGGGTAACTCCCATATGATTGTTTGGTTTGTTCGGTTATACGCTTGGCAACCCGCAAAAAAAGCGCCCTTGCCGGACGCCCTTTCCCATTCCCTTTTTACATTGTATACCTCCTTTCTCACGGTTGCACCGGTGCAACTTGCCAATTTCACCCACTGTCTCCTTTATAGGCCTGGGATCACTTCCTTTAAGCCCTTAAGAAAAGACTTTGCTTTTTGCATAGCGCTGTTTTCCTGCAGATACTCAATACCCTTCGGCGTAATTTCCAGTTTCTGCGTAAGTTTGACGCCCTTGACGTCCTCCCCAAGAATCGGTATCAGGCTAACGCCAGTGATCAGTCCGTCCTCAAAGTTTTTCTTTTCATCTGCACAATTCCCCCTTTCATGGCAATAAAAAACCACGCAGCCGGGATTTTGCCCAACTTGTGGTTTTGTCATCATATAAATTTAACTACTTATTAGTCACAAATAAGTTCATAAGTAAGTTCATATTTTGTAAGAGACACCAGTTGAATGAATCCGGCATTTGCCAGTTCATTAGCCGCCCTCACATCTGAATCTGTCCCATTCAAGGAAATGCTTCCTTTAAGACATTTTGTCCCATCATACTGTGACTTTATCCTGTTCCATAGTACATATGCTGTAGAATCCACTGTATCCACCACCTCATTCCGCCCTAAAACATTCTGCAAGGATACTCTGTGGTAATTCTACCCATGCACCAGCCTGATCTTTTTCCTTTATGCACACCATAGATTTTTTCATATCAGCATCGTATTTTATGCCTTTTATGTTCCAACGGGTACCCTCGTCTATTGAGAACAATCCCAAACATACCCTTTTCACACATTTGATTGAAAACATATCTGACCCCTTTCTGACCTTATATGACCGCCATATAGTCACTAAAATAAAATCTTCTTGTATTTTTCAAGAAATATGGTATATAATGATTAAAGAGAGAGTCGTCCTCGAACCCCTTGTCCCATTCATTGAATGGTTGACTGGTTCTATGAACGGCTCTTCTTTGCGGTGCGCTTTTCTGCATAATGGGCAATGTTTATAACAATCCCTTTTTTATTGCATCCAGGATGATAGCCAGTGATTCCGTATAACCCCTAACCATATTCTTGTCTTCTTCGGATGCGTCCGATTTTAAAAATTCTTCCACTTCTTTGTGAAGTTCAATAATTTCATGTTTGCTCCGGCTGCCACACGACATTATTTTTTCCTTTAGCTTTTCAGCTTGCGTTGATTCAGCCGTAATCTGATGGGTTTTGTTGTACCCTCTTACTACATCCATAAATTCTTTCCAGTTCATTTAATTTTCCCCTCTAAAAGCAGCTCGTCACTGTCCAAGTCAAAGAACTGCAACATCATCGGGGGGAAATGAACGCTGTCCAAAAGGTCCATGATTTTCGTCCATTTTATGGCCATTTCAAATTCATGTTCTGTCAAGATGTACCACCTGCTTTTTTCAATAGTTCAGAAATCAGTTCATCAAGTTCAGCGACCAGATCAGGCTTGCCAGCACGTAACAGGTCAATCAGGTCTGGTCTGGTAATGTTCAAAGCTGCATCATTCGCAACAGTTTCATATACCCGGATTTCAATGCTGCGGTAATCACTACCGCCGTGACCATACTTCACAATTTCTTTGTCACGCAACTTTCAAATATTTTTCCCAAATCTATTTCTGACTGAACATATACAGCACCAACATCGTAGTCATCATATACATTAATATCTTTTCCAGCTTCTGTATAGGTCTGTATAGTAGAACCATCAACATCAACAATCAGCTTGTTTTTCACTGCATTTGGATATTTTCCGCTTATGATTTTGCAGGCTTCTTTAAATTTTTCAGGGCTGTTATTTGGACATACCGTATAGTCATATCTAATATCCGCCATAAATATTACCTCACAGTCCAAATTCCTTGTTTACATTTTCATTTGTTTTAGAAGCTGTTTTTAAAATATCCATTAAAGCTTCTTCTTTTGACATATTTTTACGTTTCATTTTATCCCGTAATAATTCGTCGAAAGTTTTAACCGGGCGCTTTTTTTCAAGAATTGCGGCTGTTTCCTCATCAGACATGGCGGCTCTTGCCATACGCTTATACTCATTCCTAAGCTCATAGGCTTGCCTAACCTGTTCTTCAAAGGATTTTCTTCTATCAATCTGATTTTGTATATCAGATACATTTGCAACATACCATTCGCGTATACTCTGATTATCTGTTTTTATAATATTGCTGCTTACATACTGGTTCCAGTCGTTCGCTCCTGACTTTATTGTATCATCAGGTGTTGCTTCCTGCAATCCTGATTTATCCCCTTCCACAAAAGCCTGCTGCCATTCCTGATACGTCATGCCGGCAGGCACATAGTAGGTCTTGCCGTCTTCTCCCCGGGCGGCGCGTTTCCCAATCGCGTCAAATTCGTCCCCGAATGCCGGAATCGTCGTGGATCTGCACCAGACATGGAAAGGCGGCGCCGTCTGCCCTATCTCCCACTCAGACGCCTTGAATACTTTGCCGTCCATATTACGGCAGATCTCGGAAGTATGGGAATCCAACGTTGCCAGGATCTCATACTGCTCCACATCCAGATCCTGGAAACAGTCCCTCTGCGCTGCGCTGCTAAAAAAGGCTTCTTCCGTCATGACCAACCGCCCTGTCACATTCTTGGAGCGCTCCAGCTCCTTAGCAATCGCGTCAATAGCCTTTTGCGGGTCCTGCCCCAGTATGATGTTCTGTGTCAGCGTCGTCTCCAATTCCCTGACCAGCTTTTTACGGTTTCCCCATACCCTTTCCGAGAAGTTTTTCCCATCTGCCGCCCAGGGCTTACAAATCACCTTGGCAATGGCCTTTTCGTCCAGTGTGGCGAAGTCCCACCCGACGCCCACGCCTTTTTGAATTTCAAAGGCTGTGTGATAATACCCGGATATGTATGACTCCCTCATCGCGTGATCAATACTGGAGAGCTGCTTTCCAAAAAGGGTCTCCAGGCTCTGCTGGGTGTGGAGTTTCAAGGCTTCCAGCCGGCTGATGTGATATCTGGCCGAGGCGTTCTCAAGCTGCTGCATCCATTCGCCGCTTACGGCGTTTTCTTCTCCATGGCGGATGTATTCCCTGACGTCCCATTTCAATTCGTCCAGCTCCCGGTCTGACAGCATCCGCTTTGCCTCCTGGAGGCTAATGGATCCATTATTGCTTATAAAGCGCTGATACCACATGGAAATCTGGCCTTCGATCTGCTTCTGTGCTTTCCGATACTGCTTTTCAATGTCGGCAAAGCATTGATTTCCTATCTGGTGCTGCGCCTGCTCAAGCTGCTCAAAGCGCTTCTTCCAGTATGCCCTATCCCTCATCTGTCACACCGCTCCCATTCCCGACGGCAGCCGCAGATGGCCGTCCCGCCTGCTGCCCGAATGGATCGTACTGAGCCCGAAGTTCTTCCTGTTCCTGCTCTCTCTGCTCTCTCAGACGCTCCATCTCCGCTTTCGGGTCGTCCACCCATGGGTGCTGCCCTATAATTGTCTGATCCGACAAGATCCCTATGGATTTCTGGCAGTTTTCGATCGCTTCCGACTCATTCATCAGGATGTCCCGGTTGAAGATGATGTTGACCTTCTCCCCGTCAAAACAACCCTGGCCGATATTGGCCAAATGGGCATTTACAAACCAGAGAATGGATTCAAAAGCCGCCTGATACTCTGTCTCAAGGTCATTTGCTCCAATTTCGATATCTGAATACATCGATCGAATATTCATCTGGTTAGGGGTTCCGCTCAGGCGGTCATCCTTTGCATCATACCCCATGGCATTTTCTATCAAGGCTTTTTTAAATATCTCCAGAATGGCCTTATAGTTATCCGCATTAACGGTGACTTCAAGCGTTTCCACCCCACCCTTCGCGCTGTCGTCATATCGGACCTTGATTGCTCCATAAGTCGCAAGGTTCTTTCTGAACTGACCCAGATTTTCCCCATCATAGTTTTTCAGCACCAGAATCGTATTCCGGGCATCTTCCTGCATATTGTTCTCAAAGTCCGACAGCATGACGTTGATCCCATCCTGAAGGGACTTCACCCTTTTTAACAGCGGGGTCTCCTGTTCATTGCATTTCAACGGGATCAGCGGCACACGCTCCCAGTTAAAGCCCTGGATGACGCCGGCGCCGTCCATCATTTCGACATGGTAGCAGTACGCCCCAGTTTCATCCGTGTTGTCCGGCACCAGTTTCTCCTTATCTAAGACAAACCGATGGATACCGTCCAGTCCAATTACTTCCACCTTCTCAATGATAGAACGGGTTCTCCCTTGATAGATCTCCACCTGGTACAGCCTGAGCGCAGAGGCAAGCCTGGTGTGCTCACTGTCTTTCCAGAAGGGCAATATCTCATAGGCTGGAAACAGCCTGAAAGACAACTCCCCTGTTTCCGTGTAATAGGGGTACAGCCAGACAATGCCGCCATTATAGGCCGCTTTCCCGCTGGTTTTTATCATACGCATGAAACTCTTATGGAAGATACTGCCCAAAAGTTTCGCATATCTGGCATTGTCACATTCGACCACAAAAGGCTGCCCCAGCAAATAGTTGGCTTTTTGATCTACCATCTTTGCGTACTGGTTATCAATCAGACGGTTGTTGGGAAGGTTGTCAACCTCCTGCAGTTTGCCGTCTTCCCCTATCATCGTCCTTTTTCTTTGCAGTATGTCATGCTCCCCGTCATAGTACAGAAACCCCTTTATCTGCAGGATCCTCTGGGGCGACGTTTTCCACCTGGAGATCTCCTTTTCCAGGACTTCTATGCCGTCCATTCTCGGATAGACGCCCTGCGTTATGAAATTTCCGAATTTCATGGCAAGTTTTTTAATCATGTCCTGGAACATCTCAAGTTCTCCTCTCTCCTTTACTCAAAGCTGAATGTGTCGCCCTTGGCAATGTCTTCCACAGCATACCGCATCCCGTCCATCAAGTGATTGAAATCATCCACCGGTATATTCAGCTTTTTCCCGGTCTTTCTGTCCGTGTCCCACTGATAGTTGCCTATCTCGGTCAGGAAGTTCACGCACCGGGGATGTATGATAATGTGATAGTCCTGAAGGAAGTCAATACCGTTGTTTACACTGTCCTTTCCCTTCCTTGCTTTTCGGATCCCTTTCAGTCCCAGTTCCCGCAAGCGGTCAATGCTCTTTGGTTCGGAACAGTCCGCAGTGATCTTCTCCTTCTGATAGCCCATCCTGATGATCTCGGCTGCGATAGCTTCGTTACTCATGCCTGTTCCATACATCTCGTCAAATACCCATATGGTCTTGCTTGCCGGATCAATAAACCCACAAAACAATGCGCTGGGGTCATTGGTATAACCAAAATCCAGGCCAAAGACTGTTTTGACTCCTTTGATTGCCCGGACTTCTTCTATGCTGAAAAGTTTTTCTTCCCAGTTTTCGTAAACAAGACCGTCCACAATGCCCCATTCGCCAAGACCAGCCACTTTATAACGACGCGGATTCTGCTTCTTCATCGCGTCAAACACTTTTAAGTCAGCAGCATCCAGCCATTCATTACACAAGTAATTTGTGGTAAGGGCAAGTGTTTCACTGTCTGGAGCGTCAAAGAATCGCGCCTTGATCCAGTGGTGTTCATTCCAAGGGTTCAGCGTCAGGGTAATCTGCTTGAATAGCCCTGAACCCTCTGGTACTGCACCACGGATTGATTCATCAAGCATATTGAAATCATCTTCTGAACTGATCTCATACGCTTCTTCAATCCACATCCAACATAGGCATCCAGTTTTAACCGTTATGGATGTGACTTTCAGCGGATCATCCAACCCTCTGAAGTATATCTTCTGTCCTGTGGGCTTGTAGGTCATTTCCAGTGGACTTTCTTTCACATCCCAGAACGCATCTACTCCCAGTCTGTGAATTGCCCACCTCAGTTCTGTAAAACAGGAATCTTTCAGTGTCCTGAATGTTTTCCTGATGATCAGCGCATTGGCATCCGGGTATTTCATCATATTGGTGATGAACCAAAGGGCAGTAGTCTTTGACTTCTTGGATGCGCGTGATCCCTTTACTACTCTATATCTGCCCTCCCACCGCCAGAATGTGCCATACCCTTTTCCAACCACTTCCGGCAGCTTCACTTCTACTTTGCCAGAACTGGTCAAGGTGTATTGTGCCGGGAAAAGTATTCGTTTTTGATAATCAAAGACATACTGGGAACTGACCTGCGACTTAGGCGCCGTTTTAGTCTTCAAGGGCATCACTTCCTGATATCACGATCGGGGTGGTGATGTTTACATCCAGCAGCTTATCAGACCACATACCTAAGTGCCTTCCCAGTAATTCCAGCGCTTTTAATTTTGATGCAACTTTGACTTCTCTCTCAATGCTTGTCCCTGCTTCCGTCTCAGAATATTTGTATTTCACAGATTCGATGCAGGCAAGATCGTCCGCCGGCGCATCCTCCCGTATCGCCCCCTTGCTGTCAACCACATCCGTGATCTTCAAAAAGGCAATGCGGGACAGTTCCATTACCACCCTGTCCTGATTCACTCCTGTCCGTCTACTCCTCTCAGCCATTGCTTCGCTAATAGCCTGTTGAACCTTGACATTTGCCAACATCCTTGATCCCTGTTGGTCCGCTGTTTTGGCCGAATATCCGGCACGGATTGCCGCTTGTGTCGCATTTAGGTCTATTAGGTATTCTGATACAAAACACTGCTGTTTTTCCGTCATTTTTGCCATCCTGCATCACCTCCCTTCTGTTTTTTATTAAAAACGCCCCTAAAGGCAAAGTTTTTCATTGCCTCTTAGGGGCCTGAGGGCCTCACATTTTCATAAAAAAAGATCGGTACAAGATATTTCTGTACCAATCCATTTGTCCAGTATAAACATAAACTGACCGCCACTATACTGTCAACTACTATTTGATAGGTTTTTATAGGTTTATGTATGTTTTTATAGGTTTATGTATGTTTTTATAGGTTCATATAGGTTTTCATATGTCTGTTCAAAATTCTGTAAGGCTTTTTTATGCAACTCCAGCACATAAGAATAAGACAGCCTCATCTCATCAGCAGCCACTTTCATGCTTTTGGACTGTACATACACCTTAAATAAAATCTGTATGTGCTTTGGCTCATGCAACCCCCTGATCTCACCTATGATCTTGTTGCGGGTCATAGTAAGACGTTCTATTTCAGCGTCTATATGCTTTTCAAAGTCAACATACTTGGATACATCGTCACACAGTCTGTCGCCACGAAGGGTTGTCTGAACCCTGTCTTTAGAATAGTCAGATCCGCCCGGGCTTTCCGCACGGGCTTTCATATCTGCAAGCAGTTCCCGGTCTTGGCTAATCGTTATATCAAATAATTCCAGCTGCTTTAAATATTTTTTTGCCGTTAATTTCTTTTCCGCCATATGCTGCCCCCGTCCCTTTATGAATATTATACTATAAGTACTCCTAAAAGGCATCAGGAACTTTGGATTTTTCTTTGCAAAACAAAAGGGATCAGCACTTTCACTGACCCCTATCCCCGGTTGCACCGGTGCAACTTGCCTTTATAGATTTCTCCCCGCACTTACTGCTATTTGGCAACCTTCAAATCACGCCTTTTGCGCCTGCTGCCATGAGGGCCTCTTTCAGGTTCTCCCTCCTAGATCCTCTTTTCCTCGCAACTCTTGTCACTTACTCGTCTTGCAGGCATTTTCTGGCTTGATCTGGCCGTACCTGCGGATGTATGTCAGATGATATGGCTCCCGGCGGCCCGCTATCACCGCCCCCTGGCACGGCCTTGGAACATCCGATCCCACTTCTCCTATCGGCCCCTGTTTTTTCACTCTCATTCTGCCCTCCTTTCCGGGGCCCCGTTTACCGGGCGGAGCCCCAGGAATGTTTTATTGTGATGAACCCTCAAAAGGCTGTGTAGTCCCTGCCAAATATCCTCATCCATTCGGCATGGGAATGTCTTGTCTCAAAGGCCTCCTGTGCTTTTTTCTGCAGGAAGCACTGCTGTTGGATATTGTTATGTACCGCGCCCGGTCCTTCCCTATGATGCTGGCGGCATAGATACACCTTCAAGCCGTACCTCTCCGACAGTCTCCGATTGGCCGTCCCAGGCATCACATGGTGTTCCTCCAAATCGGTCCGAAGCGCATAGTCCTGGTTCTGCAGGACGCATAGGTAACACGTTCCTTCTTTCTTGTCGTGCAGGATGCTCTTACTCATAGGAACCGTCAATACCTCCCGCCGTCTCCCTAGCCTCCATGGCCGCATGGATATCTCCGGCCAACTGGTCTGCCGCCAGGTACGCTGTTTTTATGTCGTGCCAGACAGGGTGCTCCCCCGCTTGACGCATGGCCGACTGCAGCACTTTATAAGATTCCATGGCCGTCCGCCACCGCAGCAGCCAGTCCATTCTTTGCGGATCCTCCTGGAGCGCCCCGTGCTGACCTTCTGGCACGATCCCGTCATAATTCTCCAGCCCCATCTGGCCCGGAATTACATCTTCTTCCAGAGACGTCTGGACACCTGCTGCCATGCGGGAGCCCTGGACGCCTGCTGCCGTACTGGTTCCCTTGGTGTCGGCCGCCGTATCGGCTGTTTCCTGCATTATCTGGCTGTCTTGGCAATCTTCCCGGTCTGCCGTCTTTTGAGGCGCTTCCTGAGACGCCTGGTTCGTCCTATGGGTGTTTTCTGACGCCTTGACCACCTTTGGCTTTGCCCGTCCCGTCCTGTCGGCTTCTGCCACCGGCATCTGCCTGTGATAGGTGGCAGCCCAGGATTCCTCCGCTGTGTTCCCCGGGATCAATATCTTTTGAAATGCCCGGCACAGGCTCTCCCAGGAATACTTTTCCCTGTGGCCATCCCTTATGTTGACCAGGGACACCGCACCTGCGTCCTTCCCGGCGGTCAGCGCCAGCATCAGGCGACCCGTCCCTGGGATGGCCTCGCTGTACATCTTCTGCCCGTCCGGCGCCAGGATATCCTGAAGATCATCCTCTGTCAGGCCTTGCCGCCATGCCGCCCAGATATCCCGATAGATGTCAGGATGGTGCTCCCCTATCTGATACAGCACCTTTTCCAGATCCGTCTCCAGCGCTGCGGTGGCCTCCGGCTCATTCTCCAGCATCCGCTCGATATCCGTCACGGCCCTTTCCTCATCTACTTCGTCTTTGAGTGCCTGGATGTCCGCCTTGCTGTACGCCGGTGAAAGGGCTTCGTTCAGCGCATCGGGGAGCTGAAGCATCAGCGTCAGCTTGGCATACCCGAAGCCCTGGTAGCGGCTCTCCAGCTTGTCCGAACAACCGCCCTCTGCAAAGCGGTCATTTATGCGGATGAACCGGGACACCTGCGTCTTGTCAAGTCCATATTCTGCCTGGGCAAATTCTGTCACCGAGGAATACCCGGAGCCTTCCAGAATATCTGTGTCCCTGGCTGCCTTCAGAAGATATCCGATCCGCACGAAGCCCTCTGCCGCCCTGGATAGCTCTGTATCCAACTGTTTCTTGTAGGACGGATAGTCCGCCCATCTTGTTATCCCATCCATCATGTTACCTCCATAAAGTCTTGTTCCAACACATCTGCCAACAGCTTCCCCTGGAGCCTGCCATGCCATATCTTATTGCCATTTTCCCGCAGCTTGGCTATGTTCTTCTTCCGTTTCCGATCTGCCTCCCTGGCCAGGCTCTTTTCCTCCTCCGTCAGGCGCTTTTTTATTTCCGTCTGCCATTTCCGCAGGAATGGCAGCGCTTCTTTCAGGTCTTCGTTCTGATTGTCCCCTGTCGTCCGCTTCTGGCGGATATTGCCTCCCGGTTCGACCTCCAGGGTGTACCATGGATTGTCCTCCTCCCCGGCACGCCGCAGGAACAACAGATAAGACTCCCTCTGGCTGATTCGGTCATAATAATAATCGCAGCTATGGACGCAGTGCTTCAGGATAGTCCCTTCGCGCACGATATCATAGATCCCTTTCGGCGCCCGGATGCAGTAAGTCCCATCGGTATATTCATACTTTCCGAGCGTCCCGCATACCTTTTCCACCTCCGGGAATCTCTTTGCCACGGCCATTGCCGTCTTCAGCATTCCATCCCGCATTAAAAGCTCCACCAGATCATCATGGGCCGTTTTCAGATCTTTGGGCCGGAGGATCATATCTTTCCCCAGATCCATCTTTAACTGCCTGGCCATATTCAGATAGTCACGCCAGGTACAGAGCGCCTGGTGCACTGTCTCTCCTGTCACAGCCTGCTGCCGGAGAAGATAGTGATGTATCTTCACCAGGGATAGCCGCCGCCGGAACTCATCCAGTTCCAAAGGGCGTATATTCCCACCTGCAAAGTACTGGATCGTTTCGTCCGGCCAGACGGTGTCCTCCTCCTTTTCAAGCTGCAGCCATTCCAGATGCGCTATCCCGCTGCCCATGCTGACAAGGCGGCCCAGTCTGGCCCGGTCGATCCGCAATAGACTGGTCAGACTGGTCTGGGACGCATCCACCATGCGATGAAAGAAATATGCTGACGAGTAGATACGGCCGTCTATCAACTCCTGCACCATCCGTGCCAGCCCGGCCTTAGCAATCAGCTCTACGTAAGGGTAGTCCATCTCTAATTTCATGTATCCGGCGGCGTTTACCGGCAGCCCGCTCCTCAACATTGCCGCCAGGCCGGATCGTCTCCCCAGAGTGTCCATCAAGGCCGGCAGGGTACGGGGATAGACTTTGTCCGCTCTGAAATCTCTATGACTCCATTTCCCATCACTTATTTTGGTTTTGTTCCATCGGTCGTACTTATTCTTGTAAGCCCCATACCGATAGACGTCTATCTTCCCGTCCCGCCACAGGATCCGTTCGACTTCTGCCCAGTATAGTTCCTGCGTCCGATACTTATCCGTACTGACACCCCCGCCAACGTCAAACTGGCGCAGGACAAACCCGCCCCGGATTCTCTGGATGAGAATCCCGCCGCCGCTGTACTCTACACGCCCCACACGCCCGACCGAGATAAATTCCGATGTTTTGCCGCACACAGGGCAGCATCCTTTCTTCCTGTGATACGGCATCCTTTTCAGCCGGACGTCTTTGCCGCATCTCATGCAATACGCCGTCCTGGCGCCGCCTTTTTGATATTCGTAAAAAAGATAGTTCTTCTCAGGCCCCTCTTTTTTCAGCCACTTGATAAAGCTATCCGTCACCGGCGGAATGAGGGCCATGTCATCGTCCCAGGGCTTCTGCTCCTTTGCCTCCGCCGCCTTTAGCCGCAGCTGGCTTATATTCAGCTGCCAGTCCCAGATCCTCTCTATCCCTTTCTTTTCTGTCTTCCCTATACAGGGCAGGGCATCGATGTTTTGGACAGTGGCCCTGGTCATGAATTGTCTTTTTATCCGCGAGGGATAACAATATAATCCATATTCTGGTGGCCAGGGCAGATTTTTTATCATGGCCTTCAGCCATTTTTCTTCCAGGCCCGCGTCGTCCAGCGCCCTGGTGATCCATTCCAGCCCATCCGGGTCAATGAATATTTCAAACCTGGGGGTGCATATGCCTGCTGCCACCTTTTCCGGCAGGAAGACCGCAACCTTGAGGTATTTGCCAAATATCCGGGCCCGCAAAAACAACGTATGCCTCTGCCGCAACACTTCGGCCATCATTCCCTGCGTCGCATCCATCCGCGGGAGCTTCCTCAGTTCCGCCTTAACCATCCTGACGCCTCCCATCCGCTCCGTACAAGACATCCGGGAGATACTCCTGCCCGTCTATCTGGTACACTGCTATCTGCCTGATTTTTCTGGTCTTTGCATATTCCTTGAGCAGGAACAGGGTAGCCCCTCTTTTGCCGGATGCGGCAGGATGTTTCCCCCGCACGACGATAACGTCATCCCCTTTCCTGCCCTCATATCTGTCCCGGTGAACCAGACCGCTGTATGCCCTCTCGGGATGCAGTTCCATCCATCTGCACTCCAGAAGGCACAGCTCCGCCCGGGTAATTTCTTTCAGAATCTCCAGCTGCGTACAGGATATCCTGCCCTTCCCGTCCTCATGGATATCCCCTTGGGCATCCACAATGCAATATTTGCCTTCGGGATACCACCGCAGCACTTCGATGGGTTCCTCCACACAGTGGAAGCCCGTCTGTGCACACTGCGCCCTGGCCTCCGTATATGTCTTCCCGACCTCATAGGAATAGGTTCCCTTCCCCTTGGTACAGGCAAGATCCCTGTTAAACCCTTTGTATGCTCTCATTCCCCGCCTCCCAGATAATAGTCCGTCACAGTCTTCTTGACCTGCCGCCTGTTTGGGCAACCCATGTACAGCGGTATCTGCAAAGGTTTCAAATCCCCGCCTACCCGCACCTTGGTCTGGTTGACGATCTCATCAGATACCCGTACTTTCCCCTCAAAAGCCGTCTGCAGCAGCCTGGAAAACAGCCCGCACAGGCTTTTTTCCAGGATCGCCGCCTGCAGTGCCTCATCATCGCAGGCCATGTCCATCACCGTCTCCAGCCAGTCCAATAGACCACCCTCCAGTTTCAGCCGCTTGCCCTCCTGCTTCAGCCGACCGACCGCGGCCATGAGGGGTGTGGCAAAATCTCCTACATCTGCCAGATAATCCTCCACATCTGATTTTTCCAGGCCACAATCCTCTGCCAGCTCATACAGCGCCTTCGTGTCGCCTGCCTGCCTGAGCCGCTGCGCCTGCCCGTTGATTTCCTCCAATGTCCGATATTTTTCCTGTCCCATGTCTCCTCCTTTTCCTGTTGCACCGGTGCAACTTTCCCATTCCGTCAGTACCTGTCACCGACGGGCACGATAACCTTTTGTTCCACAGCCTCAAATCCCCCCACGCCTGCTGCCAGGTGCGGCAGCTCATGTTTCATCCACAGGCTGAATTCATGTTTCCCGCATACGGCTTTCAAAATATGTCCTCCGTCTTCCAGTTCAAACAGGATCCCCTCCCAGAGGAACAAATCCTTTATCTGCCGGCCTTTGGCGTTCTGCCATCCGCTGCGCTGCCATTCCTGGGGCCACATATTGTTGACAGCCGCCGCTACATAGAAACACTCCGTATGTACCACGACCTCACAGGCATATACCAGCCGCATCAAGGCATCCCGCAGCGCCAACAGTACCAGCTGGCTTTCCGTGGCGTCCTCCGCTGCCCGGACGGCTGGCCTGCTCTCATGGAAAGCACCATTCCCCTTTTGGGTTCGCATAATATAGATAGCCTTACCCAGCCCTTTCCCGGACCCGTGCAGGTCCGTCCCGATATAGACGTCCACCGTCTTCATCCCGTATCCTCCTCATCGTGTAATACTGATAGGGCAGCCCGTTGTAGGGGTTTACCCCGTTTATAAGCGTCCCCGGCACCAGTTCCCAGCCCGCCGGCATCCGCGGCTCCCGTCTCCAGGATCTGGCCCTGGAGATATACGGCTTCTCCACTGGCTTGACCAGATTTCTGGAACGCATATAGCTGAAATTTTCCCCGGTCTCCTCCCGGCGGATCCTGTCAGAGCTCTCCTTTACCAGGTATTCCGCCAGGCGCCCGTATTCCCCGGTATCATCCAGCGGGGAAAAGTATGGCCGTCCCCAGATCCAGAACTGCCCCACCAGTCCTGCCGTACTGTCCCGGCCATCGTGCATATCATTGACGATCATGTGCCAGTGGACTGCTCCCCGCTTCCCCGTCTCGCAGGTGATGATATAGCGCAGCTCCCACCCGCGCTGCTTGTATGCCTTCCGCATCCTGTCCCGGAATTTCCTGATCAGACGCGGCGCATCCTCCTTGCACGGCCTGTCTTCCGGCCTGCAGGTCAATGTGATATGCCAGTCCCCTTCCCCAAAGTTCAGTTCGATCAGGCGGCGCAGATACTTCTTGCGCTGCCACAGGTTTTGCCGGGCCATCACTTCCGGCGTCTCCTTTACCTTCTTTTCCCGGGGCATACCCGGGGCTCCATATCTGATGTCATAGTGCTTGGCTATCTCTGCCCTGTCATGGATAAGGCAGACTGTTTTTATATAACTCATCCCGACGCTCCGATCACTAAGTTTAATATCCCTAATCGAGATAGGAAAACACTGTAAAATCTAGTAAAAACCGCGTTTTCCACTTGTCTTCCGGGCGCCCATATGGTACAATTATATTGCGTGTAGATTGTGCCATGTGGGCACCCGGGGCCACCTTCCAGGCGGCCCTTTTCTATGCCCTCATCCGACGCATCAGCTGATCCCAGCTTGCCACGGTGGTTTCCGGCCTCTTTTTCGCTCCCTTCGGCCCGCCATAAAAGGCAATCTCGCCGGGGATGCGGTACACCACACATTCATGGCCAAGCCCATCCTTTACGACACATTCTTCGTAGACCCTGGACACGACATCCCGGGGAAACATCCCCTGTATCTCAGGCTCATCCTCCCCGGATATGCCAAATAACTCATTCCTGAATGGCTCTGGAAGATCCAAAAACATACACACCCGGATTGCTGTGTCATATATGTACTTTGCTGTAAACCAATCCTGCTGCCTGTAAGCTGCCATGAATTTCTCCTGAAGGTCAAAGATCTTATTCCGGGCATGGTTCACTATCGGCGCCGGATGCCTCCACCGGTCCGCCATCTCATGCTCGACCTGCACCCTCCTGTCGGATTCCGCCGCCCATTCCCGGAGTAAAGCGGAATCAGAGAGCGTTTTCAGCCGTTCACTGTAGTTGTCCATCCTCTTCTCCTTTCAGCCGCTGGATCATGCGCTCGATCCGCCGCACCCTGGCCTTGTAACATTGAAGCCTGTCCACCGCATCCTCTATGGCCATGCACAGGATAAACAGGCAGACCCAGGCGGCAACAAACAATCCCAGCACTTCCGGCAGCACCAGGGACAGAAAGATAGACGTTTTGTCCACCAACAGCCTTGCTGCCAGAGCGGAAATGATGATATCCTTCTTCATTGGCCACCTCCTGCCAACACATCATCCAGGCTTAACTGCCCGGTGATCTGTCCTGTGGCATCCTCCGTAATTTCCACGCTGCCATCGTCCAGATTTCTCAAGATAAACCTTGTATTCAGCCCCGCGTCGTTTTCCAGCTTCAGCGCCAGCGCCGCGGATACGTCCACTTCCAGTGGGCTGTGCCCTGTGGGCGCAATCTTGATTCTTTCCATACCTTTCTCCTTTCTGAGTCTGCTTACTGGCCGCCAAATATCATAGCTTCATCAGCTTGATGATTTCGTCGTCACTGGCATCTAAATACTGGAATATGATCAGCAGATCCTTGTACTCGAAGAAGCCGCTTTTCATACGTGCACACATGGCAGCCCTTGAAAGCCCAAGTTTTTCTCCCAGATCTTTCTGGTGCAGGCCCTTCACGTACAGGCGCCCGATGATCCACTGAATAAGATCTGCCTGCATATAATCTTTTTTCTTGATCGTCACTCTTGGCATATGCCTCACCTGCCTCCTCAAAATTTAGTAGTAACACGCAAATAAAATCTAAATATTGTATAAATTCAGTAATTTTCTATTGACATATCAATAGATTACAGTTATCTTATGTTTGAACATACGTTCCTTAAAGTTGATATGTGTGCCCACTTAGAAAGGAAGATGCTTATGCCCAAAAGAGTTACTGTTACCAGAGAATCTAACACTGGAAGAAATGAACGCTTCCATGATAATTTCACTGGTGCTGATATGACCAGGAACCAATTTGTAAGACAAATCAATCAAGGAAATTACCAAAACTATCATGTTAGAAATATCAATGGTGTCCCCACACCAGTTTCTAATCCTGATGGTAATAGTAATAACAACCTCAACTAGTCACTTACGGGCACACATACAACTTTATAGCCATCTTTTTCAATGACATCCTCGTCTGTAATACTGGCAATTAACTCATTTTCATTAGTAATGATCTGGATTTCCTTGAACTCAGATCCATTGATGGTTATCATCTCACCTTCTTTCTTGCCCACTATGCCAAACAGTGTGTTGGCATCAACACCCAAAACCTCCATTATGCGGATCATATCCATAACGCGGATGATTCTCCTTCCATTCAGCATATCGCTGAGTATCTGCTCCGAGTATCCGGCCTTTTCTGCCACAGCTTTCTTCTTTAAGCCCTTACTTTCTATGAGTTGTGATACCTTTTCAGCAACAGGCTGATTTGATTCAGGAATAAGCACGTTCACACCTCCTTCTTATACTTCTATTCTTCCTGTACTTCTCCATACCGCTCCTCTCTGACGAGGAAGCATCTCTCGTCCTCAGTGCAGAGCCCAAAGTATTCATCCGTCCGCGTGAAGCAGAATTCCATCCCGGTCAGCTGCTTTACTACCAGCTTGAATACTTCCCACGCCGCCATCTGGATCGCCACTTCTCTTTCGTCTTGATCTTCCAGCGCCTTTTCCAGCTTGTAGACCACCTCTTTCAGGACTGCGCCTGCTGGCGTCCCCATGAAGGCAATCGCCGTCTGGCGCTTCAGCATCAAATACAGCTGTTCAGGATTCAGATCCGCCTGCTGCCCTGCTGCCGCTCCATCTTCCGGGCAGATCCAGTCTTTCAGAAGGTTGTATCCGCGCTCGTAGTGGCAAAGGATCCCTGTTGCCACGTCCGCCAGCGTACCGTCGCCCATGCGCGCGCAGTAGTATTTGTTTATCATTATTGCTTTTTTATCCTCTTTCAGGATCTCCTTCGCCGTTTCCAGATCGTCCTCGTCCAGCTTGCCGTCCTCGTCCAGATGGAAGACCCAGGCTTTCCATGTCCTTCCTACCCTCCAGATCGTCACCCATGCGATTCCGCCCATTATGTCGTCTATATATTCCATTACCAGTTCTTTCAGCGCCATTGTTCTATCTCCTTTCTGAAGCCATGGCTTCTTTTGATTCAGAATAAGCCCGTTTACGCCTTTTTTACTCACTATTCGTGAGCATTTGGATCAAAAAAAATATTATAGATTGGTTCATTGTAAAAATCAGCAATCCTAATCTTGATGTTATCCCTGGGAACTCTTTCTCCATTTTCATACATTGATAAAGCCGAAGTACTTATTCCCAAGCAATCTGCCACTTCTTTCTGTGTCCGTTTTCCTCTTAATCTCACAAGTTTTTTACCTATCAATTTGGCATCCATTTTTCACACCTCCTTTTCGCTCACGTTTTGTGTTGTTGTTAGCATACACGATTCGTGAGTTGTTGTCAACACATTTTGTGATTTTTCTTGTTGATTTTTTTCACGTTTCGTGTATAATGATCACAAGGGGGTACATAAATGGCAGATTTTAAAGATATGCTCAAATTTTTTAGAATGAAATACCATCTTTCACAGAGCGAATTGGCCGAAAAACTAGGGCTGTCAGCTTCAACTATCAGTATGTACGAAGTTGGCCGTCGAGAACCGGATTTTGAGACTGAGGAAAAAATCGCAGATTTCTTCAATACTGATTTGAATACTCTACGGGGCAGAGATATCGAATCTGCCGCAAGGAAAGGGATCACCATCAAAGTCCTAGGCCGCGTGGCCGCCGGTATCCCTCTGGAAGCAGTGGAGGATATCATCGATACTGAGGAAATCTCTGAAAGCCTTGCTCGGACAGGAGAGTTCTTTGGCCTGAAGATCCACGGTGATAGTATGGAACCCCGGATCTGCGACGGAGATGTGGTGATCGTCCGCCAGCAGGACGACGCAGAGAGCGGTGACATCGTGATCGCCCTAGTCAACGGCGACGATGCAGTCTGCAAGCGACTCTCCAAATATGCCGGCGGTATCAGCCTGGTATCGCTTAACTCCAAATATGATCCTCTGATCTTTACCGAGGATGACATTCAGCAAAAGCCTGTCCGCATCCTTGGGAAAGTGGTGGAATTGCGGGGAAAACTGTAGAAGACTCTGATATAAGACAGCAGAAAAAGTGAACCATGACAATATAATATACCTGACCGGGGAGCCGAAGGGGCGATTACGTCAGCCGCCAGACTTTATGAAAGGGGGCTGGTGCTATGGTTACATATAGTGATTTATTCGCTTTTGTAATTATGCTTTGCGCTGTGATCTCGCTTGTTGTTACTATCATCAAACGTAAAAAGTAGCGCCCTCGTCCTGGTAAGATAAGGCGCTACCTTTTGTTGTGTCTATCCGCCGGCGGCTAGGTGTACTCTAGCTTTCGGCTCTCTTGTTAAGTATATTATATGTCACGCACCTTCATCTTGCAACCATAATTTATCGATATGCAAGAAATTCCCTATTTTCTTGCGAACTCAGCAAAATTGGCATCGGAAAAGGAAAAGAGGTTCTATAGTTGCACCGATACATGGAGCATTTTGCCGAGGTCGGGAAAATGGTAGTTTTCAAAAAAATGATTGACATTTCACTTCCGAGGGAATACTATATAACTGTAACAAATGTTACAAGCAAGTATACCCTTGGCAGTACTCCTCCCATTATAAGGGATGTGACGACCCCAAGGGTATTTTTGTATAAAGGAGAATGCTTATGATAAAAACGGCAATTATGGTTGACGGTGCATTTTATCGAAAACGTGCCTATCATTTTTGGGGCGATAAAACTCCGGCAGAACGCGCACAAGAATTGGATCAGTACTGCAAACGACACATCAAAGAAGAAAAGGCAGGTGCTGAACTATACCGAGTCTTTTACTATGACTGTCCTCCGGCCACAAAGAAACTGTATCATCCCTTGTTAAATCAGACAGTTGATTTATCCAAAACACCGCAATATCAGTGGACACATGAATTTTTTAAAGAGTTAAAACATCTCAGGAAATTTGCCTTACGCCTTGGCACACTTGCAGAGGAACAGGCACATTACAACCTATCCCCATCTGCCACCAGGAAGTTACTGAATGGATCTATCACTACTAAAGATTTAACAGAAAAAGATTTTCTCTTAAACATTAAGCAAAAGGGTGTTGATATGCGTATCGGCGTGGATATAGCATCCGTCACATTCAAAAAGCAGGTGGATCGGATTATTTTGATTTCAGGGGACAGCGACTTCGTCCCTGCCTCTAAACAATCCCGTCGGGAAGGTATCGATTTTATTTTAGACCCTATGCGTTCTAATATTAAAGATGACCTCTTTGAACATATTGACGGAATGAGAACAAAGGTTCCGCCTAATAAACAAACATAAATAATATATTGTTTCAGGAAAATAGACACTTCGCTTGAAATCTGAGGATGGGAATGTGCGGCAGCCGCCCTGATTAGATCTGTTGAAGCGTTGCACTGGTGCAACTTCCGGCCTTGAGGATAAGCAAACCGCCCCGATGTTGACGGCACCGGGGCGGCAAAAAAGAAGCCTATCGTATATGACGATGACGCCCCTGAGTTAACCCCTGCTATGGAAAAGGCTTTATGCACGCTCATTATATGTTTTGAGCCGAAAGAGAACAGAAAACTTTATCAAAAAGGGAACCCTGAAAAAACTTGACAAATAGCTAAATTCAGGTATAATGTAGCTACAGAAGGATATACTATATTGAATGAAATCAGAGGACGGAACGGGCAGCCGTCACCCTAGTTGGAGATGTGGGAAGGTCACCCCACCTATTTCATTCAAGAGGTTATGGCGGGTAGCTTAAACTACCCGCCATTTTTATAACTTGTCCGATTGTTGCACCGGTGCAACTGCTGGTCCTGAAGATATGATATTGTTTTGCAACACGCATAAGTATATCAAAACAGGCAGGGGTTATATTCAAATAATCCCTACGGTCAAAGTAAAGGAGGTTATATTTATGCTAAAAGATAATTATTCTTATGTTGCGGTGTTTACTTATGATGACGATGGGATAAGTATTGATTTTCCAGATCTTCCCGGCTGCTGCCCGTGCGCCGATAAAGATGATACTGATATGGCTTTGAAAAACGCGAAGGAGGCGCTTGGCCTGCATATATGGGGAATGGAACAGGATAATGAGGAATTGCCTATTCCCAGCCCTATTACCTCTCTTCATCTTGCAAGTAACCAAGTGCCTACTTTGATTAGTGTGTTTATGCCTGCCGTCCGTGAACATATCAACAATCGTTCGGCGCAACATATGTAAAAATATTTGTCGATTCCATTGACAAATATTTTTGTATGTGTTATCATGATACTGTCAGGAGGAAATACTAATGAAGAGCTATTCATCAAGGGAAGTCATCGAAATATTAAAGGCAGATGGATGGTATGAAGTAAACACGGTCGGGAGTCATCATCAATTCAAACACCCTACCAAGAAGGGACGCACTACCGTGAAGCATCCAGACAAGGACATCCCGCGAAAAACGCTTGACAGCATTGAAAGGCAATCAGGACTCCGCTTTAGGTAGTCCTGAGCCCCTGCCAACTTTAAGGAAAGGAATTGAGATCATGAAAAAGAAAACAGACCGTTATTTGTATCCTGCAATTTTTACTTATGAACCAAATCAGGAAATTGCCGTTGTATTCCCCGACCTTGATTGTGCAACCAGCGGCGAGACAGAAGATGATGCTCTCCTGTCTGCCCGTGAACTTCTGGGCTGTGTATTATGTGGCCTGGAAGAAGACGGTGAGACGATCCCCCAGCCCACCCCACTGCGCAATGTTAACGTTGCACCTAATGAACGTGCTGTTTTGATCGATGTCTATATGCCTTCCGTCAGAGAGCGTAACAACAATCGTTCAGTGAATCGGACCGTGACTCTGCCGGCATGGCTGAACGCCGCCGCATTGGAACACAATATCAATTTTTCCCAAGTGCTCCAGGATGCCTTAAAACAGCAATTACACGCCTAGCCTCAGTTTCCAATCCGTTGCGACGTCGCAACAAGCCGGAAAAGAGATTCAAAAACTGCTCTGAAAAATGCAACTGCCCCGGTGCGCCAACACCGAAGCAGTCGAGACAGTAACCACGCGAGGTTATACTGTGCCATCACTAACATAGTATCATCTTTCGTGGCATCTAGTCAATCAGAACAATTGATCGGGTGTTATTTTTATACTTGTTTTTCAGTAAAATAACAGGAGGATGATGCTATGAAGATCGAAAAACTGCCATCCGGCTCCTATCGGGTACGCAAGATGTACCGTGGAAAGATCTACGCTGTCACTTTCCCGTGTAAACCGTCCCAGAAAGAAGCGCTGCAGGCGCTGGCCAGAGAATTGGACAAGGTAAAGACCGCTGGACCTATGACGTTTGCCCAGGCCGCAGAGGAATATGTCTCCATGAAGCGGAATGTGTTATCTCCGAAGACGGTCAAAGAATACACAGAAATGCCGCGGCGGCTCCCGAAATGGTTCATTGATCTCCGCATCGCCGATATCACGCAGGTGGAGATCAATAAAATGGTCAATGAACTTGCAGCATCCAAGTCCCCGAAGACGGTGCGCAACTATCATGGCTTTGTGTCGGCGATCCTGGGCACGTTCCGGCCAGAGCTGAAGCTCTACACCAAGTTCCCGCAAAAAATAAAGTCTGAGCCCTATACGCCGTCCCAGGAGGACGTCCGAAAGATACTGGAGCATATCCAGGGAACAGAGTGGGAGATCCCGATTACATTGGCCTGCTATGGAATGCGCCGATCAGAGATCTGCGCGCTTGTCCCGGAAGACATTGACGGGGATGTGGTGCACATCAACAAGGCGCTGGTGCAGAACGAGCGGAATGAGTGGGTGGTTAAGACAACAAAGACCGTGGAAAGCACCAGAGATATCATCATACCGATGGAAATTGCTGACAAGATCCGGGAGCGGGGATATATCTACCGTGGATTCCCAAACTCCATCGCCAAGCACCTGCAGAGCGTAGAAGATCGTCTCGGGATCCCGAGGTTTTCACTTCATAAACTGCGCCACTACTTTGCCAGCCAGATGGCAGCGCTGGGCGTCCCGGACGCCGACATTCTCAGATTGGGAGGATGGCGCAGCGACCATGTGATGAAAAGCGTATACCGGCACTCCATGATGGATAAAGAAGAACAGGCCAAGAGGGAGGCGGCAATCAAGCTGCAGAAAGCCCTCTTTTCATGACAAAATCCGTGACAAAATTTGTGTCAAATATGACAAAACGGCATAGAACGGGACGAAATTTTCACGGCTGAAAAAACGGGAGAAGCGCTTGAAAACAAGCGCTTCTCCCTGTTTTTGCCCAATTTCTGCGAGTCGGGGTGACAGGATTCGAACCTGCGGCCTCCTGGTCCCAAACCAGGCGCTCTAGCCAAGCTGAGCCACACCCCGGCAGCTGTGTGAGACAACGCCCCGCAAAGGGGCTACTGGCACATTATAGCGTATGATGCCCCGCACTGTCAAGGATTTCCCTCGGCCCGGAGGACGGACGGAAGAGGGAATTACAGATAGACAATGCGGAAGCTTAAACCGCCCCTGTCGTCTAATTCCATCAGCGCATAGGACGGCCTGTGGTTCGCCTGTCTGGGATAGGAGAGGCTTCCCGGGTTGACCGCGGTCACGCCGCCCTTCTTATCGATCAAAGGCCTGTGGGTGTGCCCGTACAGCACCACGTCCATCCCTCTCTCCCTGGCCTCCCGCTTCAGGTATTCGTTGTCCATGTATACAAAATAATTATGCCCGTGCGTCACCCACACCTTATAGGGCCCGATTTCCAGTTCCAGTTCCCGGGGCAGGCGGGAAAAAAAGTCATTGTTTCCCAGCACAATATGTACAGGACAGTCCGCGGCTTCGGTCAGCGCATACTCGCTCCCCTCCGCATCGCCGCAGTGGATCACCATGTCCGGCTGTTCCAGACGCAACACCTCAAAATAAGCGTCATTTTTTTTATGGGTATCACTGACAACCAACACCTTCATTGTCTCTTCAGTACCTCTTTCATAAGTTCCAGCGCTTTCCCCCGGTGGCTCACCCGGTTCTTCTCCTCCGGCGTCATCTCCGCGGTGGTCTTTCCAAGCTCCGGCACATAAAAAATCGGATCATAGCCGAATCCGCCTTGTCCCTTCGGCTCCCGTCCGATCCGCCCCTCAATGGCCGCCCGGACGGTAAATTCCCGGCCGTCCGGCAGCACCGCCGCTATGGCGCACACAAACCGTGCCGTCCTGCGGCTGTCCGGCACGCCCTCCAGCCGTCGGATCAGCTCTGCGTTCTTGATCTGGTACGGCGTCTCTTCCCCCAGATATCGGGCGGAATAGATGCCTGGCTCTCCGCCCAGGGCGTCTATCTCCAGCCCGGAGTCGTCCGCCAGCACCACGCTTCCCTGCGCCGCAGCCGCTGCCGCCCTGGCCTTCAGCAATGCATTTTCCTCAAACGTCATTCCCGTCTCCTGGATATCCGCCTGGATACCGGCCTCCTTCATGGACACAACCGGCACGCCCAGATCTGCCAAAATACTGCGGATCTCCCTCATTTTCCCCTCGTTGCCCGTGGCAAACACAATCTGCTTTCCGTTCATTCCTGTTCTTCTCCCAACTGGCCCAGCCTGCCGCAGGCCTCTTCAAGCGCCTGTAAAATTCCCTCCGCCAGCTTCTGCCGGTAGCTTTCCTGCTCCAGAAGCGCCTTCTCCTGGGGATTGGAGAGATACCCCACAGACACCTCCATGGCCGCCATGGAAAGCTGGCGCAGAATACTGTCCTCCCGTGCCGGCGTAAGCCCCACCGCACGGTTGCTGGCGGCAATGGCCGCCTGCCTTGTCACAATGTCCGCCAGATCCACATTCCCAAAACCGGGAATAAAATAATCATCGTTGTAAAATCCCTCTATCCCGTATAACTCGGGATGCGCCTCATCCTGCTGTGCGCTGATGCGGATGTAGAGATCGGCGTCCACCGCCTCCGCCAGGGCGGCCCGCGCTCCTTCTTCCACTGCCCTGTCTTCCGTCCTGGTCAGATACAGCCTCACCCCCGGCACGGCAAAATCCCGCTGGATCTGTTTTGCCACTTCCAGCGCCGCCAAATCCCCCAGGCTGTCCTGTCGTACTTCCGTTTCGCCTGCGGACGCCTCCTGGCTGCCCCCCGCAGGATCCAGCACCACCAGAAAGCGGTAGAGCTCCCGGGGGTCATAGCAGGCGACGGTAAGAAGATTCTTTTCCAGGGTACTCCGATACTCCTGTACCTGCGCCATCTCAAATTTCAGCAAAACACCGTCTTCCCGGGTCTGGCTGCTGCCCGCCAGAATACCGCCCACATCGCCATAGACAGGATGATTTTCATAAAATTCCTCCTGTCCCCCCTGAATGTAGATCCACAGCTCCCGGGTCATGTACCGGTTCTCCATGACCACATTCTCAGGCTTCACGCCGTCCGGCAGGGACACATAGAAGTTTCCCGCCGGGCCGGTGCGGCTCTGCAAAACCACCCCCCGGACAGCATCCTGCCGCTGCCCGGCGCCTACAGAAAGTCCGGCCTCATGGGACACGTCTGCGATGACGATGGTCTTTTCGGAGGCATACCAAAGCATCAGGGCCATACAGAAACCGCACAGCCCCGTCCACAAAAAAAGGGAGAGCCTCATATTCTTTTTTTCCGTGTTCTCATCCCTTTGTCCCATGCCCGTCTCTTGTCCTTCCGGCTTTCGGCGGCTTCGGGCCCAGAAACTGATAATAATAGGTTTTCATCATCCCATTATAAATCTTACGGTTCTTATCCGCCTTCCTGCCGATGTCCTGTTCCGCGTTCTCATAGGCGGTGATCACATACAGGCTCCAGGCATCCAAAGCCCGATACCGCTCGCCCAGCGTCCGATACAGCGCAGGCAGCGCGGACTTCTCCTCCAGCCGCTCTCCATAAGGCGGATTGGTGATCAGAAAGCCATATTTTTTCGGATGACTAAGTTGGTCAATCCCCCTTCTCTGGAAATGGATCATGTGCCCCACTCCCGCCATCCTGGCGTTTTCCCTGGCAATGGACACCATGGCGTCATCCACGTCATATCCCTGGATATCCGGCTCCACCGACAGATCCACCTGTTCTTTTGCTTCCTCAAACGCATCCCGCCAGGTCTGCCCTTCCACGATGTGGGCCCACCGCTGTGCGGTGAAACGTCGGTTTGCCCCCGGCGCCATCCCCGCCGCCATCATGGCCGCCTCAATGGGAAAGGTTCCGCTGCCGCAAAAAGGATCCACCAGAATCCTGTCTTTGTTCCAGGGCGTCAGAAGGATCAGCGCCGCCGCCAGATTCTCCGCGATGGGCGCCTTGGCCGCCAGCTTCCGATACCCCCGCTTGTGCAGGGATTCCCCGGTTGTGTCCAGGCCCACCGTCACTTCGTCCTTCAGCAAAAAGGCCCGGATGGGAAAGGCCTCCCCGTCCTCCTGAAACCAACTGATCCCGTAGTGCTCCTTCAGCCGCTCCACCATGGCCTTTTTCATGATGGACTGGATATCCGACGGGCTGAACAGTCTGGACTTGATGCTGGCCGCCTTCGCCACCCAGAACCGCCCGTCCCGGGGCAGATATTCCTCCCAGGGCAGAGCCTTTGTCCCCTGGAACAATTCCTCATACGTCCCGGCGTGAAAGCTTCCGATCTTGATTAAAACGCGCTCCGCCGTCCGCAAAAAAATATTGGCGCGGCAGATCGCCTCCTGGTCTCCCAAAAAGGTCACTCTGCCGTCCGCCACCTCCGTGATATCGTACCCAAGATCCACGATCTCTTTTTTCAGCACTGCTTCCATCCCGAAATGGCAGGGCACGATCAATTCAAATCTTTTCATAGGCATCCTCATATCTGCCGCTGCAGCTTCCTGTTGTCGTAGCTAAAGTATACAATTTTTTCCGCCATATGTAAATAGGGACCCGTGGTTTGAAATTCCCACAGGTCCCATAGCCAGCTGCTTAGTAGTTGTTGTTCTGGTTGTTCTGGTTCTGGCTGTTGTTCTGGTTGTTCTTGTTGTTCTTCTGGCTGTTCTGATTCTGGCTGTTCTGGCTGTTCTTGCAGTTGTCAGCGCTGTTGGTGCTATTGTTGTACTTGTTGTTGTCCATTTTTTCCTCTTTTCTGCCGCCGATAGGCAGCGATCGATTGCTTCCAGGGGAAAACCTCCTGTTGGTTATCGGTTACAGGAGTAGTATGTCAAAAACATACAAAACTATGCCAAAAATTCGTTGGTACTTTAGTACTATTTTGATATTGATTTTCGAAAAAAAATCATTTATAATTCTTCTCGTGAGCAGGACAGTACATCATCCTGCTTGCACCCCTTATAATATTTATACTCCCCTCATGGTAAGCCGTCGGATTTCCGGCGGTTTACCTGTTTATGGCGTTTTCCTTCCATTCCAGTCCTTTCGGATACAGGCGTCCGTCACCCCATCCAGTCCCGGAACAGCTTTACCAGAAAAGCCACCGCTAAAATGGGAAGCAATACCGGCATCAGATACCGCAGCACAGAAAAGACAAGCCCAAGAACCACCACTACGACGATCAGCACCAGCAAAAGTACCATCCACCCGGAAACCCGGAACATCTTATTCCCGGAAGTCCAGCCTTCCCCTCCGTCCCCGTAAGTTCCCGTGCCCTGATATGCGCCGCCTTCTGAAAACCCGCTTCCCTCCGCGGACGCAGCCCGCCCACTGGTCTCCACAATGGTTCTGGCAATCAGCCTGGGGTCGCCCAGCGCATCCAGCACTTCCCGCTCGCTTTTTCCCTTGCGCAGCTCTGTATTGATATAATTTTCATAATAGGTAAGGTTTTCTGACACCACGCCAGGCGCCACTTTCCCGCTCAAAGCCAGGCGCAGTTTCTCTAAAAACTCCTGTTTGTCCATACATATCCCCCCTGACGGCTATTCACCATTTCCCCCAGGGACAGCTATTGCCTGCCACCGCCGCACGCATTTCCACATAACAGCCGCAGCTTCTGCACATCCCCTGAAGCAAAAGGTCGCACTCTTTACATCGGCGCAGGCGCTCCTCATACAAAACATCCGGCGCCTTGATGTCCGCATCCAGATTCCCTATGTACTCCCACAGCGAGCGGTAATCCGCTTCCTTCCCTGCCATTTCCCTGGTAAGGCATCTTTTGCAGAGCCGCAGGTTTTCCGATTCCTCTCCCATATCTTTCCGCCATTTAGTATATTCCTATTATACTTTCTTTGCGTCATAAAATCAAGCGTTACAAAAAAGGAGCCCTGAAAGCGGCCCCCCTTTGTATCTGAACTTTTGAGCGTGCGTTAGAGGATTCGAACCCCCGACCTTTTGGTCCGTAGCCAAACGCTCTATCCAGCTGAGCTAAACGCACATCCTTTTGTCCCAGACACCACATCTGAAACATAGATATGATACCCTTTTCTCTGCAAAATGTCAAGTGCTATTTTCAAAAATTATAAGAACCCTTCCCGGCGGTTTTTCATATGCTGTTAAGAAGGAAAAAACGGAAGGAAAAATTATGGCGATCGGATATTTACAGGTGCAGACCCGCACGGCACAGGAGGCCATCCCTCTTGACGGCGTCTCCGTGCGCATCCTGGACGACGAGGGGAATACGCTCTATCGCCTCACTACGGATGACAGCGGCCAGACACAGCCCGTGGCGCTGGAAACCGTAGACCGCAGTTTTTCCCAGAATCCAAATTACCTGGGACAGCCCTATGCAAACTATGGAGTACAGGTGGAGGCAGAAGGCTTTCAGCCGGTTTCCGTGACCCAGATCCCCATCTTTGACCAGGAGACAGCCACTCTGCCGGTGGCGCTGATGCCCCTGCAGGAGGGCGCAGCCCCTCGCCAGGCGCCGGATAACATTGTGATCGGCCCGCCTGCAGTGGCCGGAAACGAGCCACGGAATCAGGAGGGTACCACGGCGGACAGCCGCGTGCTGCGCCAGGTGGTCATTCCCAACCCGATTACCGTCCATCTGGGCGCCCCAGGCTCCTACGCCGCCAATGTGGAGGTTCCCTTCTCCGACTATGTAAAGAACGTGGCCAGCAGCGAGGTCTATCCCACCTGGCCGGAAAACGCACTGAGGGCAAACATCTACGCCATCATGACGTTCGCCTTAAACCGGATTTACACCGAATGGTACAAAAGCCAGGGCTATTCCTTCGACATCACCAACAGCACGGCCTACGACCAGTACTATGTGCCCGGGCGGCCCATCTACGGCTCCATCAGCGGGATCGTAGACGAACTGTTTGGAGAATACGCCCGCAGGCAGGGACAGGAGGCCCCCTATTTCACTTCTTTCTGCAACGGAACCACGTCCACCTGCGACGGGCTGTCCCAATGGGGCAGCGTCTCCCTGGCAAACCAGGGCTATTCCCCTTTGCAGATCCTGCGCTACTATTATCCGAACGATCTTGAGATCGCAGAGACCAATATTGTCACAAACGCCCTGTCCTCCTATCCCGGGACTGCCCTCCGGCTGGGCAGCAGCGGACTGGATGTGCAGACGATCCAGTCTTACCTCAACCGGATCCGCCGCAACTATCCCGCCATCCCGGCCATCACCGATCCGGCAGGTTCTTTCGGCGAGAGCACCCGGGCCGCCGTGACTGCTTTCCAGAACATCTTCGGCTTAAGCCCCGACGGCGTGGTGGGAAAAGCTACCTGGTACCGTCTCTCCAGCCTGTATACCGCTGTGACGCGCCTGGCCGAGCTGGACAGCGAGGGCACTACCCTGGGGATCGGCACCGTACCGCCCAGTGTAACGCTGCGGCAGGGCTCCCAGGGCCAGGACGTGATCACCCTGCAATACCTCTTAAACGTCATCTCCCAGTATGAGCCCAGCGTGCCCGCCCCCGCCCAGGACGGCATCTTCGGCAGCGGTACCAGGGAATCCGTCATCGCCTTTCAGCGCGCCATGGGCTTAGACGCAGACGGCATCGTGGGGCCGCTCACCTGGCAGGCCCTTTACAGGCTCTATCTGGGGATCAATGAAAACGTGCCCATGCCGGGGCCCGGCGGCGGCGACGTCACCTATACGGTACAGGCCGGGGACAGCCTCTGGCTCATCGCCCAGCGCTACGGCACCACGGTAAGCGCCATCAAACAGGCAAACGGCCTCACCGGAGATATGCTCCGGATCGGCCAGGTGCTCAAAATTCCGGTTTCCTCAAATCCCTATGTGGAGTACACCGTGCGCCCGGGCGACACCCTCTGGGAGCTGTCCCGCAAATACAATACTACCGTAGAAGCAATCCTGCAGGCCAACGGCCTTACCAGCACCGTGCTCCAGATCGGTCAGGTGCTGCGGATTCCTGTGGGCTGACCCTGAAAGGCCGCCACGCTCTGCCTCAGGCGCTCCATCCCTTCCAGGATACGCTGTCTGGGGCAGGCGGCGTTCAGCCGCAGGAATGCCCTGCCGCAGGCACCGTATTCCTCTCCCGCCGTCAGGTACAGGCCGCTGTCCACCCGGATAAACGCCGCCAGTTCCCCGGCGTCTTCCGTCACGCCGCTGCAGTCCAGCCAGAGCAGATAGGTGGCCTGGGAGGGCACCACCCGGATCCCCGGAATCTCCCGCTCCACAAACGCCCTGACCGCCTGTTTGTTTTCATACAGGTATCTGCGCAGTTCTTCCAGCCAGGGCTCTCCCCTGGTAAAGGCCGCCACCGCCGCTCCCACCGCAAAGACATTCGGCTCCGCCACCTCATCGGTGTTCAGACCCCGCTCCAGCCTGTGCCGTATCACGGGATCCGGC
>CANQME010000018.1 GCA_947624815.1 uncultured Lachnospiraceae bacterium
TATACCCAAAGCACTTGCGGGAAGTCCTGATTACCGGTATAATAGTTCCAGGCAGGGCGTCTGATCACCCGCGAATCATTTACACAGGAGGAAATATTATGGCAACCGCAAGATTTACATTCCGTTCCGAATGTCTCGCCCGTACCACGGATTTCTTCGCGATCCTTCCCAACGATCTGTCGGAGCAGGCTGTAAAGGCGAATCCCCATTTCGCACGTCCCACCAAGACCCTGATCCTGCTGCACGGCTACACCGGCCACTGCATGGACTGGATCTTCGGCTCCACGGTCCAGGAGCTGTCCGACCGGTATAATGTGGCGGTCATCTGCCCCAACGGCGAGAACAGCTTCTATCTGGATCATCCGGCCACCGGGCGGAAATACGCCACCCATGTGGGCAAGGAGCTGGTCGACTACGCCCGTAAAACCTTCGGGCTGTCCGATAAGCGGGAAGACACCTTCCTCGGCGGCCTATCCATGGGCGGCTTCGGCTCCATCCACACCGCCCTGCAGTTCAACCAGACCTTCAGCAAAGCCTTCGCCCTCTCAAGCGCTCTGATCACCCACGAAGTGGCGCAGATGAAGCCGGGAAGCGACAACGGCATGTCCAACTACGAATACTACGAGCTGATGTTCGGCGATCCGAAGAAGCTGCTGGATTCAGAGAATAATCCGGAAACGCTGGTGAAGAAGCATCTCAAGGCCGGCGATCCGATGCCGAAGTTCTATCTGGCCTGCGGCACCGAGGACTTCCTGCTGGGTCCCAACCGGCAGTTCAGGGATTTCCTCAAGGAGCAGGGCGCCGATTTCGAGTACCACGAAGGCCCGGGCGTCCACGACATGGTCTTCTGGAACACCTGGCTGGCACCAGCAATGAAATGGCTCGTGGAGTAGCTGCCAAACAGGGGTAAAAAGAACAGCCATACTCGGAAATCAATCCGGGTATGGCTGTTCTGCAAGTTCGGTTTGCTTAACAGACGGGTTCTTTTTCATCCACAAAATCAACGTGCATATAGCGATTCTTTAATTCGTAATTTGTTCCGAGCAGAAGGTTTGAGAAAAACAATTCCAAAAACTTTGTGGTGGAATAGATACCTTTTTGCCAATCGTTATAGTTTGCACGAACCAAAGCGTTTCGGAAATACCAGGAATTTTCACGGAACGCATCGTTATTGACACGGAACCCAAAAGTTTTCAAATACTTAATCATGAACACGGCGGTGGCTCTTGTGTTACCCTCGCCAAAGGGATGAATCTGCCAAATGTCCGATGCGAATTTTGCAAGGTGTTTCACCGACGCTTCAACCGACAGTCCCTCATAAGAAAACTGTTTTTCTGTGGCAAAATCATAATCCAAGGTTTCCCTGATACTGTTGAAATCAGCGTAAATAACCGATTCGCCGTTCAGTATCCATTCCCTTTTGGAAATGTTATACCGACGGATTTTTCCGGCGTGGTCGAATACACCCTCAAACAATCTGCGGTGAATGGTGATCCATTCGACAGGAGAAAACTGGAACGCTTTTTCGCCCAAAAGCCTGGTTATTCTTGCAGATACAATATCTGCTTCTTTGGTGTCGTCCTCCGGTTCGGTGCGTGTGGTTCTCTGCTCATAATAGCTGAAAATACGCTTCTGAACCTCATCGATGGTTATTCTACCCTCAATGTGTTCCTTTGCAGTATCCAGCAAATAATCAGAAGTTTTTAGTCCGTCAACCGCCTGCAAGCCGATAGCTGTTTGCCATGCCCCGCTTTTTTCGGCTCTTTCAGGCTCGCCCTGTATGATATATTCTTCAAGTTCAAATTGCCAATTCTTATCGGGCATATATGCGCCTCATTTCATTATCACGATTATTCTGTCTTAAAAGTTATATATTCTGAAAATAGCAGCTTCGCTGTTATTTATATTATACTCGAGAACGCGAATGCAATCAAGGGACTTCAATGGTTTTCTATAATGGTCATGTGTGGTAAAGAATAAACATGAAAAATCGCTCTGTCGAGGACAAATCGCCGGAGCGTTTTCTATTCGATATGGACGGAAATGCCGTGAAAAATTCGATTAACCCTCTTAACGGACAATAGACTTCTTCACATTTGGCTGGTACAATAATAAATGATAAAAATATTTCTTTGAAAATCCCTATCCTATTTGATTTTAAGGCACTAAATAAGCGTAATCATGATTACAAACATTTTGAAAGGAGGAACCCCCTCTTGGATCCGGACAAAATTATCCCCTATGTAGAATCGATCTTTCGTTTCTGCCGTAACAGACTGGGCAATCGCTATGATGCGGAGGATTTAGCAAGCGAAATACTTTGTCATATTCTTGAGGGTATGCGAAAGTACGAAATAAAATCGCTTGACGCATGGGTCTGGCGAATTGCGCATAATCGCTATGCGAGATTTGTTGAGAAGCAACAGAAAGAGCGTATGGTTTTATCGGAAGAGTACGCAGATTTGAATCCGGTGTATGATGACTACACAGGAATCGAGGGGGAGAATACGGAGCGCAGTTTTGAAACGGTTTTCCGGTATCTGCATACGCTTTCCGAGATGTATCGGGATATTTTTGTCGATTATTACATTGGCGAAATGTCTGTCAGGGCGCTTGCTGAAAAATACGCGCTCACGGAAACAATTGTCAAATGGCGCCTGAACGCAGGGCGTCAAAAAATCAAAGAAAGGATAGGAACGGAACAAATGGAAAAAATTTATAGGAGAATCAACTGGAATACCGTTACCTGCAACGGCGCTATGGACTCAGACCGCTACCTGCATACGCAGCTTGCCCGCGCGATCTGCAAGGCGGCATACGAAACGCCGCAAACTTTGGAAAAAATCAGCCTCCGTACCGGAATTCCCGTCATGTATATCGAGGATGAAATTCCACGTTTGGAATATGGGGATGCCGTATGCAAAATCGGGAATAAGTATGCGACGAATTTTATTGTCTTCCGGTTGGAAGACAGAAAAATGGTAGAGAGTGCTTCGGAACAGATAATAAAAGGAATTGCGGATCATTTCGAGCGATTGTTCAGGAATGCAGCGGACGCCGTAAATCATTTGGACTTCTATGGACACAATTTTGGCATGGAGTGTCTGGGGCATTTTATTGTGCCTTATGTTTTAAGGAAAAAGATTGGAACACTGAAAAATGATCGGCTGCAAATGCAAAACGGTGCGTTCCCACCCCGCAAAGACGGTGGATACGGTTGGTTTAACGTAGAAGAAACCGCCGACAAAAATGAAAACCCTGCGGAATATAGTACAGGCTGCAACGTAGCAGGTGCCGATGACGGAAGCAAAGGAAAAATTCCAGGACATATCTATTATTATTGGATTGCCAAATATTTTGACAAGGATATTTATCATAACGGGGGAACGCGCTGGCTGTGTGCGAAAGATATTTTCCCGGAGAATCCTGACGGCATTGTAAAAACCGCAATTTTATCGGATGAAGAAGCTGCGAGCCTGATCCAAAAAGGTCTTATTGTGAAGGATGGATCCAAATACCGGTTGAATTTCGCCTGCTTTACCGAAGAAGAATTTGCCGGATTCATTTCCCTGTTTCACATTGAGGATGAAGAGCTTGAAAATGTGCTGGCGGAATGGATCCTTTCGGTACGAAACAGCTTTTCAAAATTTGTGCCAAAACGGCTGGAATCCCAGATTAACCAATGGGTTTCCTCGTATCTGTTTGAAATCGTCGGTTATGTAACGGATGAGTTGATGCAAAGAGGCATTTTGAAAAAGCCGTTGCCGGATCGATCGTTAACGGATGGCGTATTTTATGTTTCAGGCAAGTATATCTATCCTTGACGGACAATGATGTGCAATCAACGGGCAAAATCATGATAAATTTTAAAGCGATCCTGGTTTTCCGCTCAGGCATCATGATGGTCTCCGTAGCAGGTGCGGTTTCGGTGCTGAACCCGGGATTTTGCTGGCTTTGTGCGTGGGTACGTTGCCTTCCTTTTTGAGAACGGGAGGAAGCTTTCGGGAGGACAATGGCAGCGGGTTGGCTTCTGCGGATATTTTTGTTTACATGACGTGAAGAATGTGTTATAAGAGAGATGAGAGGCAGCAGGCAAAACACACAGGCAGGATGACTATACGAGGAGGGAAATGATATGCGAATATATTTGGATAACTGTTGTTTCAATCGTCCTTATGATGATCAGAGACAGATCAGTGTTTCGCTCGACACACAAGCCAAGCTTTATGTTCAGGATAAAATTAAAGCAAGGGAATTAGAACTGGTAACCTCCTTTGTTCTTAATTATGAGAATTCTCAAAATCCATACCCCATTAGGAAACAGTCTATTGGACAATTTATAAATGAGTATTCATCTGTTCATATAGGTCGGAGTGCAAGGGAACAATTAGAGCCACTGATCCGGGAAATTATGGAGACTGGCGTAAAGGTAAAAGATGCCGCACATGTAGCGAGCGCTACACTTGCAGGATGTGAGTTTTTTTTGACCACGGATAAACGCCTGTTGAAGTATAAGACAGATAAACTGGAGTTGATAACGCCTGTTGAATTTGTGAGAAGACTGGAGGAACAGATATGAGGTACAATACAGCCGAAATTATGGATAGAGGGATGGCTTGTCTGGTAGAAAAATTAGGCATTGTGGAAGCGGAGCATTTTATTTCTGTAATACTGCGTGAAAGCTTTGATTATACAAAGTGGCAGCGTGAGCATTTTGATAATGTGGATCCGGATGAATTTCTGGAGACCGCATATGTTTATGATGATACCCATCCAATCAGATAATATGAGCTGCCCGACAAATGAGCCTATCATCGATTTTTCCGTGTTTCGCACTCACAAAATCGATGAAAACATTCGCAATCCGCTCACTTTTCTACGAAAAATGACTTCTTGCTCATATTTTGCGGACTCATAATATTTGATTATGGATCAATTTGAATCGTAGTTATTAGAAAAGCAGGGGCACATTTTATAATGCAAAACCTGCTTTTTTATATATTTGCCTCAATGACCGGGTGTAAGGGTGTGAGAATATCACGCCGCCGTCGGGTAACTTCCAATAAAACAGTATCGAAGCAATACTGATATAGGGTAGTTGTCAAACAGGGGTGCGGCAAAGGAACCAGCATACTCAAGTTTCTTTTCAGCATCTACCGTTGTCATCATAACGCCTCTTACCCTTTCGCTTTTTCAAGAACCTGTGAATGGCCCACTGTTCCCGCATTCTCCAAAAGTGCTTCACCGGTAGAACTCAATATTTGGTCCAGATTCAAGTACCTGCCGGTACATTACTTTTTCTGACGAGCGAATATCCCTGATACGGTCTAACAGTTCACGCCAATAATTTCCGCCGCCGAAATTCTTGAGCCGTTCATCATCCATCGTAAAGCCTTTGATCATATATTCCTTTAACCGTTCGGTTGCCCAACGACGGAAATGGGTTGCAATCATAGACCTCACACGATATCCGAGAGAAATGATCATGTCCAAATTGTAGTATGGAATTTCTCTTGAAACCTGTCTGCTGCCTTCGGTACGAACCTGTCGGAATTTCCGACAGGTTGAACTCTCGTCCAGTTCGCCCTCCTCGTATATGTGCTGTATATGCTCTACGATATTGGTACGAGATGATTGGAAGAGTTGCGACATTTGCTGCTGCATAAGCCAGACAGTCTCATCCACAAATCGAACATCGATTTATCATGATTTTTCCGTCTTACAGGTTGTATATTCTATATTTCCTTTGAAAATAGCAGCTTCGCTGTCATTTATATTATACTCGAGAACGCGAATGCAATCAAGGAACTTCAATCGCCGGCATAAAAAAACAGGCCCAGTTTCGGTAAATAAGAAACTGGGCTTGTGGGAATACGAAGTCGAATGTTCATTCTGCAGCCGGCGGATCCGTGGGCGCGGACTGCGCCTCCGCAGGGTCGGTCTGTGCCCAGGACGGGGCAGTCGACGTATCGACCAGGACGGCCTGTGCATCCGCCGGGGCGGTCTGCGTCTCAGACAGGGTGTCCTGCTGCCCGGCCGGCGCTTTGAGGATTCGCAGCTCGTCCATGGTGAGAACCGGCTTCGGTTTTCTTCTGCGCCTTCCGATGGTCTTCTGCATCCAGATCACGCCGCGCCATTTTTTCTTCTTGTAGCCGCACTTGCGGAAGCGGGCGACCTTCTTGTAGCGGAAGGTTTTGTGGAAACGGATACTGCGCGGATTCGGGTAGGTGATGCAGGCGTAAAGGTTGAGCACGTTCTGGGCCTCAAGCCATTCCTCCAGAGCGGTGTACAGGGCGGTGCCCACGCCGCAGCCATGCCAGTCCCGATCCACATAGATGGAGGTCTCCACCGACCAGTCGTAGGCGCTGCGGCTCTTGAAATCCGAGGCGTAGGCGTAGCCGATGATGCCGTGCTCCGTATCCGCCACCAGATAAGGATGGCGTTTCAGAACCGTCGTGATCCGTTCGCGGAATTCCTCCACGGCCGGAACCTCACAGTCAAACGTAATAACCGTGTCTTCAACATAGGGTCTGTAGATCCTGAGAATCCCTTCCGCGTCTTCCGGCACAGCCAGGCGGATGGTAAGGTCGGGTGCGTCCATATCGTATCTCCTTGTGCAGGATTATTGATCTGTCAGTGATAGATCTTCTTGTGTTCGAAAACCGGCTCCGAGGTCAGATCCACTCCCAGCTTCTGGAAGGAGCGGATGTCCACCCGCGACAGGATGACCGAGGTGTGCGCCTGGCAGCCCTTCAGCTTCGCCAGCTGATCCAGCGCCTTCTGGGCGTTGCGGTCGGTGGCGGCGCACATGGAAAGGGCGATCAGAACCTCGTCCGTGTGAAGCCGGGGGTTCTTGCTTCCCAGATAGCCCACCTTCAGCCTCTGGATCGGTTCGATGGCCGACGGAGCGATCAGATGCACCTCGTCCGGAATGTCTCCCAGGGTCTTCACCGCATTAAGGAGCAGAGCGGCGGAAGCGCCCAGCAGGTCGCTGGTCCGCCCGGTCACGATCCGCCCGTCGGGAAGCTCCATGGCCGCCGCCGGACCGCCGGACAGCCTGGCCTTCATTCTGGCGGCGCCCACGACCTTCCGGTAATCCGGAGTGATGCGGGCCTGCTTCATCAGAAGTTCGATCTTAAAGACCTCGTCCTCGGACTTGTCGCCGCGCGCCATGTTCTCCAGCGCGTGGTAATACCGGCGGATGATCTCCTGACGGGACGCCTCGCGGCAGACCTCGTCGTCAATGATGCAGGAACCGGCCATGTTCACGCCCATGTCCGTGGGGGACTTGTAGGGGCTTTCCCCATAGATCCCCTCGAAAATAGCGTTCAGCACCGGGAAGATCTCCACGTCCCGGTTGTAGTTCACGGTCGTCTCGCCGTAGGCTTCCAGATGGAAGGGGTCGATCATGTTCACATCGTTTAAGTCCGCCGTGGCGGCCTCGTAGGCCAGGTTGACCGGATGCTTAAGCGGCAGGTTCCAGATCGGGAACGTCTCGAACTTGGCGTAGCCGGCCTTGATATTGCGCTGGTTCTCGTGATACAGCTGGGACAGGCAGGTGGCCATCTTGCCGCTGCCCGGCCCGGGGGCCGTGACGATGACCAGCGGCCGGCTGGTGCGTATGTAATCGTTCTTGCCGAAACCGTCGGGACTTACGATATGGGATACGTTGTTGGGATAGCCCTCGATGCGGTAGTGGCGGTAGACCGTGATGCCCATGTGTTCCAGCTTGCTGCGGAACGTATCCGCGGCGGGCTGGCCCGTATACTGGGTAATGACCACGCTGCCCACATAGAGGCCCCGGTCCCGGAAGGACTGGATCAGACGCAGCACGTCCACGTCATAGGTGATCCCCAGATCGTAGCGGATCTTGTTCTTCTCGATGTCGGCGGCGTTAATGGCGATGACAATCTCCGCCTGGTCCGCCAGCTGCAGAAGCATCGTCAGCTTGCTGTCGGGCTTAAAGCCGGGCAGGACGCGGGATGCGTGGTAATCGTCGAACAGCTTGCCGCCGAATTCCAGATATAGCTTGTCGCCGAACTGGGCGATGCGTTCGCGGATGCGGGAGGACTGCGTCAGCTGGTATTTGTCGTTGTCGAATCCGATGTGTGTCATAGGGGGAGCCTCCTGAATATCTGAATCCGCCGGCCCCGGACGCGCCTTTCGCGCCGCCCGGGCGGGGCTGTATCTGTTCTGAAAATAAGTGTACCATAAGCGAAGAAAAATTGCATCAGATTTTGACGAAAAATATGGAAATATCCAAAATGCAGCAATGACAAGAGAGAGGAGATATGTTATAATTCTCGCCAGAGATTATAATAGAGTTTATCATATGGAAATCAGTCAGGTGAATGCATGATGATGTGGAAAATGAAAATTCGAAACGGCCGGAGCCTTCCGGACAGACGCAGCGACCAGAAGGGCGCCTGTGTGCGCAGGCTCTTTGGCTGCTTTGCGGCGGTCTGCCTGCTGACGGCGTGTGCGTCGGGCGCGGACGCAGCACAGGAGAAAGGGACCGGGCCTCTGCCGCCGGAGACGGAGACGGCGCGGGCGGAGACGGTGCAGACGGAGACTGCCGGGACGGCGCCGGAAACCGAAGCCGCCCCCGGGCCGGCTCACCGTGGCGAGCTCATCGGCGAGAACCAGGAGCTTCTGACCGGGGAGCAGAAGGAAGCCATTTTCCGGTATATGGACCGGTATTATGAGGCGCTTTCGTCCCTTGAGATGAAGGATCTGTCGGATCTGTTCGCAGTTTCTGCGGCCGGACAGAAGGCGTTTCACGAGAACGCCTGGCAGTACATGATCGAGATGCGCCGGATGCAGAAGTCCGATCTGCGACTGAACGATTACTACTACCGGATGTGGATCCTGGAAGCCGAGACGCAGGAGGACGGCAGCGTCGAAGTGGATATGGGCGAGCGGAACCTTATGCGGTTTGCGCTGATGCCGGAGGTCATTTCCGAATATCCCGGCTGCTGGCATGATTTTACGCTGGTGCAGGAGAACGGCCGGTGGGTGCTTGCCGGACACATGCAGTGGGAGGGCGCCTTCTGGAACCTGCTGAAGGGCCATCGGGACCAGGATCTGGAGACGCTTGAGAACGCGGGCGAGGTGTTCGCCGCGCGGAGGGAGCTTCTGCTGAGCCAGGAAGCGGAGGATATGAAGCGGCGCGAGGAAGCGCATAACGCCTCCGGCAGCGGCCCTTTGCAGGGGAGTCCGGCCTGCGGGCACGCATACGACCGGGAAGCCGCCGTCGCCTACGCCAGACAGCATGTGGACGAGAGGAACGGAGAATGGCACGATTACAGCGGAGAAGGCGGAAACTGCCAGAATTTCGTCTCCCAGTGCCTTCTGGCCGGAGGCGTTCCCATGGATACCCAGGGCGACGCCAGATGGAAATGGTACGGGGAAGCTCTGTCCGACACCTCTGAGGAAGCCGGCTGCACGCTGTCCTGGATCAATGTGGATTATTTCTACGCTTACGCCCGAGACAACAGCGGGTTCGGCCTGCAGGCGCAGGTGGACGCCGATTTCACGACCGGTCAGAAGGGCGACCTGATCATGATGGGGACGCCGGAGGACTGGAACCACATGGTGATCATTTCCGAGGTGGTTAAGGATGAAAACGGCAGGACCATAGACTATATGATCTGTTCCAACACGTCGGACGTGAAGGATTTCCCGGCCAGCGCCTATCCGTCGCCCCGCCGCTCACTGATACGGATCCTGGGCTGGAACTGATAACTGATAACTGACACCTGCCGCCTGAGCCGATGCCCGGATACAGGAGGCGTGACTGCCGGCCATGGCGCGGTCCGGCACATCAGAAGGAGACGACATTATGCTGACACCTGCGAAAATTGCTGAGACTTATGTGAGCATCGGAACCAACAAGGCGAAAACGCCGCTTCCGCGGCTTCTGGCTCTGGCTGTGATGGCCGGCGCGTTCATCGCGTTCGCCGCCGCGTCCACCATGGCCGCGTCCGCGACGGTGGCGGATCCGTCCACGGCCAAGGTGATCACCGCCCTGCTGTTCCCGGCGGGTCTGGTAATGGTGGTCCTGGCCGGGAGCGAGCTGTTCACCGGCGACTGCCTGATGGTCATATCCGCCGCCTCCGGGCAGATCTCGTGGGCGGAGCTTCTGCGGACCTGGTGCGTTGTGTATCTGGGGAACCTTCTAGGGAGCGTCCTGGTGGCCGCCCTGGTCGTCTACGGCCATACGCCCGACCTGTTCGGCGGGGCGCTGGCGCAGAGCATGGTCAGCACCGCCGCGGCCAAGGTGTCCCTGCGCTTTACGGACGGTCTGTTCCGCGGGATCCTGTGCAATGCGCTGGTCTGCTGCGCCGTCTGGATCGCCGCCGGCGGCTCCACGGCCACGGAGAAGATCTTCGGCCTCTATCCGCCGGTCTTTCTGTTCGTGCTGGCCGGCTATGAGCACTGCGTCGCCAATATGTTCTACGTCCCGGCCGGCATCTTCACCGCGGCCGAATACGGCATCGCGGCGGAGGGACTGGGCTGGGGAAGCTTCTTTCTGAAGAATCTTCTGCCGGTCACCCTCGGCAATATCATCGGAGGCGCCGGAGTCATCGGACTGGGATACTACATGATCTATCTCCACAAGGCAAAAAACGCGTGAAACTTTCTTTCAGCATTTTCATTTTATCTCTTGACAAATCCGCGTTCCTATGGGATAAATATAAAAATGCAATTCAAAGGAGACCTTACGGATGACCACCAACATCGAGCTTCGCGTAAACAGTATCTATGACAGTCTCAGCAACGCCGAGAAGAAGGCGGCCACCTATTTCCTGAATAATGTCGAGAACGTATTCAACAAGCCCATCGCGGAGCTGGCCGAGGAATCCGGCGCCAGCAAGGTCGCATGGGTCCGGTTCTGCAAGGCCATCGGCTTCGACGGCTTAAAGGATCTGAAGAAGAGCCTGGTCAGCGAGCTGTTCAAGACCACCGACACCGAGGAAGCAGAGGTTTTAGTGTTCTCCGATATCCGCGAAGCGACCGGTATCGATCAGGTGATCCTGAACGTGAAGAACAATACGATCCGCGACGTACAGGATACCGCCAAGCTTCTGGATCCCCAGGCCATGGAAAAGGCCGCAAAGATGATCATGGAGGCCAAGACCGTACGTCTCTTCGGCCTGGGCGCCTCCGCGCTGGTCGCCGAAGACCTGTTCAGCAAGCTGCTCCGGGTGGACAAGAACGTATGCTTCAGCAAGGATCTGCACGTTCAGCTGTCCTACGCGTCCAATATGGCCCCCACCGACGTGGCGGTCCTGTTCTCCACCTCCGGCAAGACCAGCGAGATCCTGGAGATCCTGTCCCTGGCCAAGGAATGCGGTACGCCGACCATCGCCTTCACGACCTTCGGCAAGAACCCGCTGGCCTTAAACTCCGACATCCAGCTGTATATCTCCTCCTCGGAGACGACGCCGCGAAGCGGCGCCATGAGCAGCCGGATCGCCCAGCTGATGACCGTGGACGTTCTGTTTACGGCCGTGGCGAGACTGAATTACGACCGGGTGGTTCCGAAGCTGGAGAACAGCCTCAGAAGCATCCAGTCCCACAAGATCTGAGCAGCGAAAAGGACGTACATGCCGTACGTCCTTTTCTTCACTGCTCCTTTTTCTTTCCTTTTCCTTCCTGTCTATCGGATATACCGGACGTAAGCGTCCTTTTCCTCTCCCCCTGCCTGCGCGCGGACCACTTCGGAGATATTCCCCTCCGCCTGCTTCAGAAGCGTCTCCGCCTCCTTCGCATCGACCCCGCACAGGATCATGATAATGGCTTTCTTCGCCGAATAGTCCGAAGCGTCCAGGGCCGCCTGCGCCTCGTCGTCGCTGACGCCCGTAGCCGCCCGAACGATGGAGATCGCCCGCGCCACCAGCTTTTCATTGGTCGCGTTGACGTCCACCATCAGGTTGCTGTAAACCTTGCCGAGCCGGATCATCGCCGCGGTCGAAAGCATATTCAGAACCATCTTCTGGGCCGTTCCGCTCTTCAGCCTCGTGGAACCGGTGACGACCTCCGGCCCTGGAAGCGGCGCGATGCCGATATCCGCGGCCCGGTCGATCTCCGAACCGGGACAACAGGTCAGACCGATCACCTCGGCCCCCACGCTTTTGGCGTAATCCATGGCCCCCAGCACGTAGGGCGTGCGCCCGCTGGCGGCGATCCCCACCAGCACGTCCGCCGGTCCGAAGCCGATGGCCTCCAGATCCTTTCTCCCGCTTTCGAAGCAGTCCTCCGCGCCTTCCACCGCCGTAGTCATGGCGCTTGGTCCCCCTGCCAGCACCGCCTGCACCATCCCGGTCTCCACCCCGAAGGTGGGCGGGCATTCCGCCGCGTCCAGCGCTCCCAGACGCCCCGAGGTGCCGCAGCCGCAATAGATCAGCCTTCCTCCGTCCTTCAGTTTCCGGTAGATCACATCTACCGCGGCGGCGATCTTCGGCAGCTCTCGTTCCACTGCCACCGCCACCTTTTTGTCCTCCGCGTTCATCAGCCGGACGATCTCGTCGGACGGGGCCCGGTCGATCTGAAGCGTCGCAGGATTTCTCTGCTCTGTATTAATAGATGAAATGGATACCATAGGGCAACTTCCTCTCGTTATTCTCAGCCGTTCGGCGCATTCTTTCCCACGCCGCCTCTGCTTCTAGCCTTTGATGCCGCCCAGCGTTAATCCCTTCACAAAGAAGCGCTGAAGGAATGGATAAACCAGGATAATTGGAAGCGTTGACGTGACAATGACTGCCCCTTTGATCGACAGTGACATGGTCGTCTTCTCGGCGCCGCCGCTGGCTCCCCCCAATTCCATCGTGCCGTTGACGATGTTGCGCAGAAACATCATGACCGGATACTGATCGCCCTTCAGATACAGAAGGCTGTAGAACCAGTCGTTCCAGAAGAACACCGCGTAGTAAAGTCCGATGGTGGCCAGAACCGGCGTGGACAGCGGCAGGACGATCCTTCGCAGGATCCCGAACCATCCCAGTCCGTCGATCAGCGCCACCTCTTCCAGTTCATGCGGAATCCCCCGGAAGAAATTAAGCATAATGATCAGGTTAAATGAATTGATGCAGAACGGAATCAGCAGTCCCCACCGCGTACCTACCATATGCAGGCTGTTGATCAGCAGGTAGTTGGGGATCATGCCGCCGCCGAAGAACATGGTAAATACCACCATCTTCGTGAGGATCTTCCCGCCCCACAGGAAATCCTTGGACAGCGGGTACGCCATCAGGCAGGTCATGACCAGCGCGATGGCCGTTCCGCCGAACGCGTAAATAAACGTATTGCCGTAGGCGCGGAAGAAATTCGGATAGTTGAAGATCCGGATGTACGCGTCGAAGGTCAGCTCCTTCGGCCACAGAAGCACCGTGCTGCTGACCAGCGCCTTCGGGCTCGAGAGGGACGCCGCCAGCATATACATGAACGGGACCAGACAGCAGATCAGGACGAAGATCATCACGAGGTACACAATGCCGTCGTAGATGAAATTCTCCAGCGTATGATATCGCTTTCTCATGACCGTCCCCCCTTCTAGTAGATGCTCTCGCCGGTCAGCTTCTTACTGGTGGTGTTGGCCACCGTGACCAGCAGAAGGCCGACCAGACCGCTGAACAGGCCGATGGCCGTCGCGTACGAATAGTTCTGGTTCGCCAGACCGGTACGGTAGACCAGGGTGTCCAGGATATCGCTGATCGCCGAGTTGGCAGGCGTATACATCAGAAGCACTTTCTCAAAGCCAAGGCTTAAAATATGTCCGATGTTCATGATCAGCATGATCATGATGGTCGGCAGAATGGACGGCAGCGTGATGTACCACATCTGCTGTCCGCGGGAGGCGCCGTCGATCTCCGCCGCCTCGTAAAGCTCCTGATTGATGCCGGTGATGGCCGCCAGATAGATGATGGCCGTCCAGCCGGTGAACTGCCAGGCTTCCGACAGGATATAGACCGGCCGGAACCACTGAGGCTCGTTCATGAAATAGATCGGCGCGATTCCGAAGACTCCGAGAAGCTTGTTCAGAAGTCCGGAGCTTGGCGACAGGAGCTCATTTAAAATAGCGATCACGACCACGGTGGAGATGAAACGCGGCATGTAGGAGATCGTCTGAACGAATTTCTTGAATATCGTGCCGCGCAGCTCGTTGACCAGGATCGCGAATATGATCGGGATCGGGAAATTCACCACCAGGCTCATGACGGACAGCACGATCGTATTGCGCAGCGCCCGCCAGAACATGGGATCCTTCAAAAACCTCTGAAAATACCGGAGCGTCCACTCCGTACCGAACGCCCCCTTGCCAGGACGGTAACGGCGGAACGCAAGAACATTCCCTACCATCGGAATATACTTGAATATGATATAATAGACGACCGGGAGGACCAGCATCGCGTACAGAACCCAGTAGCGGCGGAAATAGATCACCGCCTTCTTCACCCTCCGCGATCTCTCCTCCGGCGTCAGAGCCGGTTTCTTCTCTTTCTTCATACGCTTCCCCCTCTCTGTCTCGTTGCTCAGTTCCCGCATGTCGGGACAACAAGACGGGGCAGGGCCATAACGGTCTTACAACCCCACCCCGTCGCTGTTATCTTCTAACAGATACGCAAGTATTGATCTGTGATAATTACTTCACCATGTTGTCGTTGTACATCTGGCACAGCTCCTCGATCTGAAGGTTCTTAAGCTCCTCCACGTAAGCGTCCCAGTCGGTGTCAAGACTCTTGGTGCCGGTTACGAACGCGTCGATCCAGACCTCGATGGCGTCGGCCAGAGGAGTCGTGATCGTGGCTGCGTCCTCAGCGGTGAAGTCGTCGAAGATCGGAGCCGGCGGGATCTCCTGGATCGCGTCGTCCATGGCCGCGACCTTCGCGTTGATCTCCGCATAGTTCTCATCATACTTGGTCATCTCGCGCTCATTGATCCAGATATGCTGGGTCGGGTCGGCGCCGCAGCCGTACTCCAGCTGCATGTACTTGTAGATGCCTTCCGGAGCGTTCAGAATATCGTCGTTGTAAACGATCTTGTCGCCGTCCATCGTGTAGGTCACGCCCTCGACGCCGATGCACCAGATAGTAGCGCACTCCTCGGAGAAGAACATCTTGTCGATTGCACGTACGACCTGCTCGAAGTCGTCGCGCTCCGCAGTGGAAGCCGGGAACATGATTCCTACGTCCACGCTGGCCTTCTGCTGATGATGCGCGCCCGCCGGGCCCTCCAGCGGAGGATACATCTGCAGCTTAAAGCCTTCGATATCGCTGGCAGCCTCTACGCCGCCGATCTGATCGTAGTACGCGTAGGTCGCCATCGCACGGCCGTCAGCCATCTTGCCGGACCATACGTCGTCAGGGATCGTAGCCGCCATCTCGGGATCCAGAAGTCCTTCCGCATACAGCTTGTGATAGTAGCCGAGGAAGTCGCGGGCCTGATCGCTGATCGCTGCCGGGAACCATTCCTGCTTGTCATAATCCCAGCTCAGGGCGCCGCCGCCGCCGGCGTTGCTCTTGCCGAAGCGGATGCCCCAGGACGGCATCGTCATACGGTAGGTAACATAAGGAGCCACCAGGGTGGTCAGCGGATAGGAATCCGGATAATCTGCCTTGTAAGCCTTCAGGATCTCATACAGATCGTCAAAGGTCTTCGGATCGTCAAATCCCTTCGCCTCCAGGTAATCCTGTCTCATGATAAGTCCGCCGTCATAGAAGGGCTTGTCATACAGACGCGGCATATAGTAGCGCTTGCCGTCCAGAAGCTTCTTCGAATCGACTGCATCCTGCAGGCCGAATTCCTGAACTCTGGCGTTGAACTCCGGCGTCCAGTCCGCGTAATCGCTGATCGGAACGATGGCGCCGTTCATGGCCAGGGACGAATACTCCGCGCTGCTGGTATCTCTGTAAAGGATCACATCCGGGCAGTTCTCGCCGGTGTTCAGAACCAGGGAGCACTTGGTGTTGAAGTCAGAGCCGCTGGGAAGGGCTTCGACTTCCAGCTCTACATTACAGACCTTCTGCACCTCCTGAACCGCCAGCCAGCTGTCCATCCACGGAAGGGTGGGGTTGTCGGCATAGAACATGCTGATGTGAATGGGATCTCCGGCCGCTTCCGTCTCCGCCTCGGTCTCAGCGGGAGCTTCCGTCTCGGCAGCCGCCTGGGTCGTGGACGCCGCCGTCGTACTCGGCGCCGCGGTCGTGCTGGCGGTAGATCCGCCTGAGCCGCCGCCGCAGGCTGCAAGGCCAAGAACCATGGAGACCGTCAGGGCGATCGCCGGAACCTTCAATAAGTTCTTTTTCATACTACATTCCTCCTTTTTTTGCTTGCTGCACTGATTGCAGGATCGAAACGTTCCGAAAATCATTTTCGATAGCCATTTTCCGCTCTGGAACTTTGTTTCGTATTCCCAGTATAGTACGATTTCTCCTGCTTGTCAATACAATTTAGACAAATAATTGTGATATGTGCCTATTTTCCTCCAACTCTTGCAATGATTTCCAGTAAATGTGAATATTCCGAAAGTAGGTCCGGTTCCCTCGGCGTTTTTGACCGCATTACGCATCCTTCTCATCCCGGAAGAACTGGGGAAGGTATTCCTTATGGGCCTCCATCAGCTCGTCCAGCACCGCCACGGCCGCCGTCTGGGACATGACCAGCGGATTGATCATCAGGGCCAGGAGCGCCTCCTTCCTGTCTCCGGTCACGGCCGCGTGGCCGCCGGTGATCTCAAAGGACTTGATCTGCTGGACCAGGCCGTTGACCGCCTTGGGCAGCGCGCCCACGCGCACCGGCTTCGGTCCGTCCTTCGTGATGACGCAGCTGACCTCCACCACCTCGTCGTCCTCGAAATTGTCGATGGCGCCGTGGTTCACCGTATTGACCACCTGAATGTCGTGTTTGTCATTATAGATCGACGAGATCAGGTTGCAGGCCGCGTCGCTGTAATACGCGCCGCCGCGCCGTTCCAGAAGCTTCGGCTTCTCGCACAGGTTCGGATCCTTATAGAGCTCGAAAAGCTCCGTCTCCAGCTTCTTCACCTGCTCGGCCCGGACGTTGTGCTCCCGGTATTTCTCGAATTCCTTCTCCACATATTCCTTCGTCATGTAGTAATAGCGGTGGTAGGAGCACGGAAGCACGCCCAGCGCCTCCAGGAAATCGGTATTCCACGGGAATTTGGCGATATTGTTCACGCTCTGGTCCGTCCACTGCTTTAAGACGTCTCCGATCACCTCTTTGCCGTCCACCTTCACGCTGGTCGCGTAGACCATGTGGTTTAGGCCGCCGAACGTCACGTCCACTTCCTCCATCGGACGTCCCAGCTTCTCGGCGATGGCCTTGTGCATGCCGATCGGCACGTTGCACAGACCGATGATCCGGTCAAAATGGGCGTAGCGCCGGATCGCCTCCGTCACCATGCCCGCCGGGTTCGTGAAATTGATGAGCCAGGCGCCGGGACTCAGTTCCTCGATATCCTTACAGATATCCATGATCACCGGGATGGTCCGAAGGCCCTTGAACAGGCCGCCGGCCCCGTTGGTCTCCTGGCCGTAGAGTCCGTGTCCGAAGGGGATCCGCTCGTCCTTGATCCTGGCCTCCAGCTGGCCTACCCGCAGCTGGGTGGTCACAAAGGCCGCGCCCCGGATCGCCTCCCTGCGGTCCAGGGTCGCGTGGATCTCCATGGGCACGCCGGCCTTCTCCACCATGCGCTTCGCCAGCGCCGTGATGATGTTCAGCTTCTCCTGTCCCTCCGGGATATCCACCAGCCACAGCTCCCTCACCGGAAGCTCCTGATACCGCTTAATAAAGCCCTCTACCAGCTCCGGCGTATAGCTGGAGCCGCCGCCGATCGTTGCGATCTTGATTCCTTCCGCCATGATATGTACTCTGCCTCCTTCTTTTTCATAAACTCCTGACAGAAATCGCCGTCCTTCGCGGACCCGCCGCCTCTGTCCGGACATTTCACACGAAGAAATTCCTCTACGCCGTCTCGCCAAGCAGCAGCGACAGCGCCCCGATGCGGCCCGCAAGATTGCCCGTCTCGCAGGCCAGGATCCGGGTGTATTCCTCCAGATGCTCATACATGGAATACACCTTCGCGCGCAGGTCCCGGATGAACCGTTCCTGCCTGCAGACGCCTCCGCCGATCAGCACCGCCTCCGGATCCAGCAGAACCGCCATGTTGCCGACGATCACGGCCAGCTTCGCGAGCCAGTCGCGGTAAATGGCGTCCACCGCGGGGTCGTCCAGATGCTCGAACACATACCGGCCGTCCACCGTCCCGCCTACCGCAGCCGACACCTTCTTCACCAGCCGCGACGTGGCCGCGGCATACTCAAGGGGCTCTCCGCCGGCGCCGGTTCCCAGCCGGAAGAAGCCCGCTTCTCCGGCCTTATAATGGCTTCCCCGCACCAGTCTCCGGTTCAGCACCACGGCCCCGCCGATGCCGGTTCCGACCGTGATCAGGCCGATGTTTTGAAGCCCCTTCCCGGCTCCGGCCACCATCTCGCCCAGAGCCGCGCTGTTGCTGTCATTTTCCAGGACCACCGGCAGGCCGGACGCTTTCTCAAACTCTCTCTTCAGGTTATACGTCACGAAATTCCTCCCGACGCTGAAATCCGTGTTCTCGCCGGTCGCCGGATCGATGAAGCCGCCGATGCACGCGGCGATCCCGCCGGCGCTTTCCCGGTAACGGGCGACAATCGTCAGAAGCTGCGCCAGAAACTCCTCCGGATCCCGCTTCGTTCGCTCGCTTCCCTCTTCCAGCTCCCGGTACCCATCGTCCATCAGGCTGTATTTGACAAAGGTTCCTCCGATATCCATCGTCAGGTACCGTTTCTTCTCCTCCATAGCCGTCTCCTTCTCCTGTGCGCCCGTCTATCCGAGCCTTACCGGCAGATTCCCCTCCGGCTTCCGCTCGCCCTTCAGGACCGCCAGCACCGCCTTAAGGCTCTTCTCCGTGTACTCCCAGGCCGCCAGACCGGCGACCTGCCCGGGCACGTCGCACAGATCGTAGGGGATCCCCAGGGTCACCACCAGCACCGGAACCTTCACCTCGCCGAGCCGTCCCAGAAGCCTTCTCTGCCCCGGCTTCAGATGGCCGTTGAAGCTGCCGAGCACCAGACCGCTGTGCTTCTCCGCCTCCGCCAGAACCGTTTCGATCTCCTCGTCCGACGGATCCGGCGGGATCGTGCAGCTGTCTCCTCCGTAATGCTCCGCCATCCAGACGGCGAAGGAATTCCTGCTGTCCGCCTGATTGTTGGCCAACGTGGCCCGATACCGCGCGCAGCCCGCGAACAAAGGATCCGCGCCCAGGTCCGGAATACGGCCCTCCTTCCAGCGGACAGGCGTCAGCGCCCGCGCCTCCATCTCCTCCGCGGCCGCCCGGTCCGCGCTGTTGTCATAGAGAGGCGTTTCCTCCTCCAGACGGTACTTCTCCTTCATCCGCAGGATCCGCTCCGTGCTCCGGCGCAGCTCGCCGGCGTCGATCCGCCCGGTCCGCACCGCTTCCGCCGCCTTCTCCATGGCCTCGACCATATCTTCGATCTCATGGCACACCAGTACAATATCGGCTCCCGCCGCCAGGGCCGCAGCCGATCCTTCGCCCGTTCCGTAATAGGTCTTGATCGCCGCCATCTCCATCGAATCCGTCACGATCAGTCCCTCATATCCCAGCTTCTGCCGCAGAAGGCCGGTCAGGATGCGCCTTGACATGGTAGCGGGCACCTTCTCCGGCTCCAGAGCCGGGAACAGGATATGCGCCGTCATAATCCCGGCCACATCCTCCTTCACTGCGCGCACAAAGGGAAGGATTTCCATCCGTTCCAGCTCTTCCGCCGTCTTATCCACACACGGGAGACTCAGATGGGAATCCATGTTGGTGTCCCCGTGTCCCGGGAAATGCTTGGCGCAACCCAGGACGCCGTTCTCCTGAAGGCCCCGGATCATGGCGCTGCCGCATGCACTCACCTGCTGCGGCGTGTCGCCGTAGCTGCGCACGCCGATCACCGGGTTGTCCGGATTGCAGTTGATATCCATATCCGGAGCGAAATCGAAATTCACGCCCACCGCCCTCAGCTGCCGGCCGGTCATCCGGCCCGCCTCAAGGACCTCCTTCTCCCCGCCTGCCGCCGCAAGCGCCATGGCGGCCGGGATGTTCACCCCGTCCTCCGCCAGGCGGATCACCGGGCCTCCCTCCTGATCGATGGAGATCAGGGCGCTGTGCCCCGTGTTCGCACGGATGCATTCCTGAAGCTGGCGGCAGAGCCTGCGCAGCTGCCCGCAGCTTTCCACATTCCTGGCGAAGAGAATGATATTGCCCGCCTGATACTCCGCGAGGAATTTCTCGAATTCGGGCGTCAGCTCCGTACCCGGCAGTCCTACCATAAAGTGCTGCCCAAGCTCCCGCCTGAGCTCCTGATCCGTCCATTTCCCGTCCATATACCTGCCTCCCGTTTTCATCCATCTCTTTATGTTAACCTACTCTGCTTCTTCCTGCCAGTCTGCTTCCGGCACGCCGCTTTCTTCCGCTCCGCTTCTTCCTGCCGGTCTGCTTCCGGTGCGCCTCTTTCTTCCGCTCCGTTTCTTCCTGCCGGCCTGTTTACGGCACGCCGCTTTCTTCCGCCCTGCTTCTTCCTGCCGGTCTGCTTCCGGTGCGCCGGACTGCTTTACCCGAGTTCCTTCAGTGCCAGCCGGAGCGCGCCCTCCGCTGCCTCCCGGTTCACCGCCTGGATCCACGCGTCGTCCCGGACCGCCAGGATGCGGTCCCGGACCTTGCCCTGGATCCGTTCGTTCTTCAGGAGCACGCCGCCTCCCAGGGCGATGTTCTTCTCCTCCGGCAGCTTCCCGATCACGGGCCGGACCAGCGCGCACAGCTCATCCGCACACGCGTCCTCGATCGCCAGCGCTTCCGCATCTCCCATGACCGCCGCCTGGTTTAAAAGGACCGCCAGCGCCGCCAGGTCTCCCTTCCGGCGCTCAGGGGCGTATACATAACCGATCAGCTCCGGAATCTCCGCGATGCCCAACTGCTCAAATACCAGCTCCGTAAGCACCGTCGGCTCTCCGCGGCCGTCTGACGCCCGAACCACCGCCGACAGCATCCGCCGCGCGATATCGTAGGCGCTTCCGCCGTCGTCGATCAGATGGCCGTATCCGCCGCACCGGATCACGGCGCCGTCTTCCTTCCGGCCGTAGCAGATGGAACCGGTACCGGCGATCAGTATGATGCCGTGGCAGTCGGGATAAACCGCCGCAAGCGCCGTCTCGCCGTCGCTGTACATAGACACGCGGCCATGATAGCCGCTTTCCCGCAATACCTCCGTAAGCGCCGCGCGGGTCGCGGGATTGCTGATTCCCGCCGCGCCGATCCCGATGGCCTCGCAGTCTTCCGGCTTCAGCTCCATCCGGGCGGGAAGCGCCAGTATCTCCTCCATAGTCTGCCGGAATTCCTCCCGGCTCTGTCCGTTGATATTCAGCGGTCCCGCCGTATGTCTCCCGTGGATGGCGCCGCTCCTGTCCGCCACGCAGATCTTCGTGGCCGTCCCGCCGCCGTCAATACCGATCAGATATCTCATATCGCCGCCGATGCCTCTCTTTCTTCCGAAACACATGGTATCTGATTTCAGTATACACCTGCCATAGTCGAATTGCAACCAATTTGAAATAAAATTTCATATCAGCGCATCCGATTTTGTCCTTTATTTTCACATTGGTGTTCTCCTCCGTAATCCTCCTGCCCAACCGCCGCAAAACGTCGTGTACACGCTCGCATGTCCAACCGGAAGGTCAAAAAAGGGCATCTCCGTCTCCGGAAATGCCCTGACCGCCGTATCCTATATGAAACAACAGGCGCACAGACGCCCGCCGCTGTTACCGGTTATCGCTCTCATCCGCGTTGTTGCTGGGTCCCTCCGAATCGCCGTTTATATCGTCGATCCCCTGCTCCACATCATCCATCAGACCGTCCAGAACGCCGGTGCTCTCCTCGCGTCCCGCGTCCTTTCCGTCCTTCCCGTCATGGCTTCCGGCGCCGGCGGAAGAGCCGCCTGCGCCCGAGCCGCCGTTGCCTGTGCCAGTACCGCCTGCGCTGCCTGACGCCCCGCTGCCTCCGGTGCTGCCTGACGCGTGATCGTCTGCCCCGCTGCCGCCGGAGGACTTGCCGCCGGTGCTGCCAGACGTCCCGTTTCCGCCGGAACCGTTGCCGGCCTGGCTGCTCTCAGACGCGGACGGACGTACGGACTCTTCATTGCCGGAATTCGTTCCGCATGCCGTCAGAGCCGTCACGGATAAAATCAGTAAAGCTGCGCATAGATAGAATCTGATTCTCTTCATAATAGCATTCTCCTTTCGTTTTCTGCGTTTAGTGTGCGCAGACGGAATGCAGATTATGGTGAGAAAGATTTCCTTTGTTTGCAAATCATGATCACGGACGACGGCGCCGCCCGTCCGGCCGCAGACCCCTTCGCTCAGCTCTGCGACGCGATCACGTCCGCCATGGAATAAAGCCCTGCGCCCTTGCCGGCCAGAAACACCGCCGCTTCCACCGCGCCCTTCGCGAAGATCGCTCTGGAATACGCCGTGTGGCTTATGGTCACGACCTCGTCCGCTCCGGCAAAGATCACGTCGTGCTCTCCGACGATGCTTCCGCCGCGAACCGCCGAGATCCCGATCTCCTTCGGATCCCGCTTCTCATGGCGGTCATGACGGTCATAGACATAATGATAGGCTCCGTCCATGGCTTCGTTCAGGGAATCCGCCAGCGCCAGCGCGGTCCCGCTGGGCGCGTCCAGCTTCCTGTTATGATGCTTTTCCACGATCTCCATATCGAAGCCCGACGCCGCCAGAACCTTCGCCGCGTCCTGCACAAGCTTCAGCAGCAGATTCACGCCGAGGGACATATTGGCCGAACGGAGTATCGCCACACGACCGGCGCATTCCCGCACCCTGGCAAGCTGCGCTTCGGAAAGCCCCGTCGTACAGAGTACCAGCGGGATCGCCTTCGCTTCCGCGAAGCGCAGAAGGCCGTCCACCGCCGGCGCCGCCGCGAAGTCCACGATCACGTCGGCCTCCTCCGTCACGTCGGACAGACTCCCATATACCGGATATCCGCTTTCGCCGTTCTGCTTCAGATCCACGCCGGCGACGATCTCCACGCCGTCCGTTCCATTCACAATATCGGTCACAGCCCGGCCCATGGCGCCGCCGCAGCCGTGAAGAAGTATTCTGACCATATTCTTATATATCCTTTCCGTATATTCATGATGCATCCGCACCGCCGGCCCGCACCGCCGGCCAGTCTGTACCGTCAACCGGTCTGTACCGTCAGCCGGCCCGTACCATCGGCCAGTCCGCACCGTCAGCCGGTCTGTACCGTCAACCGGCCCGTACCATCGGCCAGTCCGCACCGTCAGCCGGTCTGTACCGTCAACCGGCCCGCACAGCCGACCAATCCGCACAGCCAGCCGGTCCATACCGCCAACCGGCCTGTACCGCCGTCAGTCCCGTTCTCCGGCGCCGCCTGCGCGGCGGATCCGTCACAGGATCCCGTACTCCCGCATGGCCGCCGCCAGCTTCTCCCTGTTCTGCGGCTCCATCTCCGTCAGCGGCAGCCTCATCGGCCCCACTTCCTTCCCCATCAGGTTCATGGCCGCCTTCACCGGGATCGGGTTCACCTCGCTGAACAGCGCCGTGATCAGCGGAATTGCCTTCAGCTGCATGGCCAGACTGCCTTCCAGGTCGCCCTCGAAGAACTTCCGGCACAGATCATGGGTCTGTCTGGGAGCCACGTTGGACAGCACGGAGATCACGCCCTTGCCGCCCATGGCCAGGATCGGGACGATCTGGTTGTCGTCGCCCGAATACAGATCGATGCAGCCGTCCGCCATGCTCATCATCGTGGAGATGGAGGAATAATTGCCGCTGGCCTCCTTGACGCCCACGATATTGGGGACTTCCCTGCACAGCGTCACCATCGTGGCCGGCGTCATGGTCACGCCGGTCCGGCCAGGGATATGGTACAAAAGGATCGGGATCTTCACCGACGCCGCGATCGCCTTGTAGTGGGCGATCAGGCCGCCCTGGGTGGCCTTGTTGTAGTAGGGGGTCACCAGCAGAAGCCCGTCGGCCCCGGCGCTCTCCGCCTCCTCCGACAGATAGATGGCCTCCCGCGTGGAATTGGAACCGGTGCCCGCGATCACGGGGATCCGTCCCTTCACCCGCTCGCACGCGAAACGGATCACGTCCAGATGCTCCTTATGGGACATGGTCGACGATTCGCCTGTGGTTCCGCAGATGATCGCCGCATCCGTACCTCCGGCGATCTGCTCCTCCAGAATCTCGTCCAGCTTGTCATAGTTCACATCGCCGTTGGCATGAAACGGAGTGACCAGCGCCACGCCTGCTCCCTTAAAAATAGCCATAACAGAATTCCTCCTTTTCTCTCTGTATATTCCTTATGCTTCTCTTCTTCGTCCTGCCACCGAGCCGTACCCGGGCCGGGAATTCCCGCCCCGCCGGACGCGCCGCCCTGCGGGACTCCTGCCGGTTCCGCTCCCGTCCTCTTCCGCTTCTTCAAAAAAAGAACCGGCTTCGGAAAGCCGGTTCTTAAAGCGTCCGTAACAGTCGGTTCTTTAAGCGTAGCTCTCCATCCTGATCGGATGACAGTCATACGGTTATTCACCCTATGCCCAGATTCGTGCTGTCAGGCGGCACTCCTCTTCGGCGCTCTCCCTTTCGGAAGGCATCCCCTGCACCTGCTGCATCAGCCTCCTACTCATGATATCGCGCGACCTCTACCACTCGTTATATGCTTTTTCCATCCTACCATTATTCACGGTCTTTGTCAACCGCAAGATGACGGCGCTTTGCGCCTCTTTACGTTCTGCCTGCCCTTCGTCCGGCAGCGCTCATTCCATACATTCCAGCTTGCTCACCGACACCTCGTAGGCGATGCGCTTCTCGCACTGGGAATCGCTGAGCTTCTTCGTATATTCGCGGCTCTGGACCCTTCCCCAGATACAGACCCGCGCCCCCACCTCAAAGCCGGCGGCGTATCTGGCGTTGCGTCCCCAGGCGATGCAGGGGATATAGTCGGACTTGCCGTACGGCCGGTTCACAGCCAGAAGGATGTCCGCGATCTCCCGCCCCAGCGGGGTCTTGCGGTAAACCGGCGTCTTGCAGATGTAACCGTCCAGAAAGATCTGGTTGGTCTTCGTATAATCGGTGAATTCTTCCATAAAATTGATTTCCCGCACAAATACGGACAGAACCAGGCGGTTCCTGGCCCCCTCGTGGCGGTTATAGGAACGGAACTGGCCGATGGCCTCCACGGTACAGCCTATGTAATCCTCCGATACGTTGAGCAGCCGCTCCGAGATCATCAGCGGAATGATATCCGCCTGATCGCTTAACCGGTTGACCTCCAGGTCGACCAGATAGAAGCCTTCCCCAAATACCTCGTGGCTGAATGTGAAGCCGCTTGCGACCTTGCCGATTACGCTTACTTTGTTATTTTCAATCGCTTTTTCTGACATGGTATCTCTCCCTTTCGTTCTTAAATAATTTTCGCTTTGTGGCTATCACTATTCTATGTGTAAAAAGAACCGGAGATTCCAAAAATCGCTCGTGTGGTTTCGACAGGTTTTTCAACACAAAACCCCGGCTGTCTTCTGCCAGGGCTTGTCGCTTCTTTGCGCTGTTCTGATATCAGTCTTTTTTAAATGACGCCCTCTTGCGCAGAGTCGGATCCAGAATCCTCTTGCGGATCCGCAGATTCTTCGGCGTCACCTCCAGGAGCTCGTCGGTATCGATAAAGTCCAGGCACTGCTCCAGGCTCATCTCCCTGGGCGGCGAAAGCTTAAGGGCCTCGTCGGCGCCCGCAGAGCGCATGTTGGTCAGCTTCTTGGTCTTGCAGACGTTCAGCTCGATGTCCTCGGACTTGGGGCTCTGGCCGATGACCATGCCCGCGTAGACCTTCACGCCCGGCCCGATGAACAGCACTCCCCGGTCCTGGGCCGCGAACAGTCCGTAAGCCACGGATTCGCCGCCCTCGAAGGCGATCAGGGAGCCCGTCTTCCGATAGCTCAGATCGCCCTTATAGGGAGCGTAGCCGTCGAAGATCGTGTTCATGATGCCGTTGCCCTTGGTATCCGTCAGAAACTCCCCCCGGTATCCGATCAGGCCGCGGGAAGGGATCGAGAATTCCAGCCTGGTATAGCCTCCCTGGGCCGGACTCATCCCCTGCAGCTCGCCCTTCCTGGATGTCAGCTTCTGGATAACGACGCCGGTGAACTCCTCCGGCACGTCGATGTAGGCAAGCTCCATGGGCTCAAGCTTCTGGTTGCGCTCATTGTACTTATATAATACCTCCGCCTTGCTGACTGCGAACTCGTAGCCCTCCCGGCGCATATTTTCGATCAGAACAGACAAATGCAGCTCGCCCCGCCCCGACACCTTGAAGCAGTCGGGGGAGTCGGTTTCCTCCACTCTCAGGCTCACGTCCGTATTCAGCTCCCGGAACAGCCTGTCGCGGATATGACGGGAGGTGACGTACTTGCCCTCCTGGCCCGCCATCGGACTGTCGTTGACCATGAAATTCATGGCGATCGTAGGCTCGGAGATCTTCTGGAACGGAATTGCCTCCGGATTCTCCAGGGAACAGATCGTGTCCCCGATATGCAGGTCGGTGATTCCGGAGATCGCTACAATTGCCCCCACTGTCGCCTCGGAAACCTCCACCTTATTCAGACCGTCAAACTCATAGAGCTTGCTGATCTTCACCCTGCGCATCTTGTCCGGCTCGTGATGGTTCACCAGCGCGCATTCCTGATTCACATGGATGCGGCCGTTATCCACCTTGCCGACGCCGATGCGGCCTACGTATTCATTATAATCAATGGTGCTGACCAGCACCTGGGTACCCGCCTCCGGATCTCCCTCGGGAGCGGGGATATGCTCGATGATCGTCTCGAACAGCGGGCTCATGTCCACGCCCTTATCGTCCGGGTCCTTCACCGCATAGCCGGCCTTGGCCGACGCGAAGACGAACGGGCAGTCCAGCTGCTTGTCGGACGCCTCCAGATCCATCAGAAGCTCCAGAACCTCGTCCACCACTTCCCTGGGACGGGCTTCCGGACGGTCGATCTTGTTCACGCAGACGATCACATACAGATCAAGCTCCAGGGCCTTGCGGAGTACGAACTTGGTCTGGGGCATCGGTCCCTCGTAGGCGTCGACCACGAGGATGACTCCGTCCACCATCTTAAGCACCCGCTCCACCTCGCCGCCGAAATCGGCGTGCCCGGGCGTGTCCACGATGTTGATCTTCGTTCCTTTATAGAACACTGCCGTGTTCTTTGACAATATGGTAATCCCACGTTCACGCTCAATGTCGTTGGAGTCCATCACGCGCTCCACCACTTCCTGACCCGCGCGGAACACGCCGCTCTGACGGAGCAGGCCGTCCACCAGGGTCGTCTTGCCATGGTCGACATGGGCGATAATGGCTACATTTCTTACGTCTTCTCTTTTTATCTTCATAACTGACTGTCTTCTTCCATGCTGAGCTGAAGACTGCGGATCCGCAGTCATTTACAACATCATACTATATCACCGGGATGGCGTAAACGCAAGGAGAAATCTGCAAGTTTCGCGGTTCATCTTTTGGGCGATATGTCCATATTCCTACAGGAAAACCACTTCTCCGCCGACGATCCCGTAATACGCCGCTTCTCCGACGGCGATCCGTGCTTTCCCGGCGGTTCCCTCCGTGATACGGGACATTAAACTGTCCTTATCCGATTCCGGAACCATCACCGAAAGCTCCACCCTGTCCGTATACCGGGTGTCCAGAGGGGTAAATCCGGCCCGGGCCAGGAGATACTGAAGCCTGCCGAGCTCCGTGTATTCCACGGCGATCTCCAGCCGGCGGCCGGGGCATTTCTCAATGACCGTACTGTTCCTTAAGCCCTCCTGCACCGCGCCGGAATAGGCCCGCACCAGGCCGCCGGTGCCTAAAAGCACGCCGCCGAAATACCGGGTCACCACGACGCAGATATCCCGCACGCCCTCTCCCAGAAGCACGTCCAGCATGGGCCGCCCCGCCGTCTGGCTGGGCTCCCCGTCGTCGCTGCACTTCTGAAGGCGGCCCTCCGCCCCCAGCACGTAGGCGTAGCAGTTGTGTCTGGCGTCCCAGTACTTCCTGCGCATCCGCTCCACGAAAGCGGCCGCCTCTTCCTCCGTCGACACCGGCTCCGTCGTGGCGATGAAGCGCGATTTCTTCTCCGTCAGCTCCCCCGTGCCGCCTTTCCACAAGATCTTATATCCGCCAGTCACAGCTTTCTCCTTTCTTCCGGATACCAGGCATGAACAAATTGGTCTGCGTCCATAATAATACAAAAACGCCGTCTCTGCAACCTGCAAGAAACCTGTAAGAAACCGGATATTGAATTGCATGGAAAATTTTGCTATAATGGAGCGATGAGAAGGAGGCTTTTCCATGAATTACGGGAAAAAATCGACTGAAAAGAAATTAAGGGAAACCACCGCGACCGGCCGGAAGCTGGGCAGCAAGCTGCTTCTGACCGCCGTCAAGGTCTTCCTTCTGGTCTTCGTCCTCTGCATCGGATTCGGAGTCAGTCTCGGCGTCGGCATCATCCGGTCCATCATCGACGACGCGCCGGAGATCAATATAGACAGCATCGTACCGCAGGGCCTTGCGACCACCGTTTACGACAACCAGGGGAACCTGATCGCCACGCTGGTGCAGGCGGATTCCAACCGCGACCCGGCGACCTACGACGAATTTCCGCAAGACCTGATCGACGCGTTCGTGGCCATCGAGGACGCGCGCTTCTGGAAGCATAACGGCATCGATCTCCGTTCCATCCTGCGTGCGGTGCGCGGCGTGCTGACCCACAACACCTCCGACGGCGGCGGCAGCACCATCACCCAGCAGCTGATCAAGAACAACGTCTTCTCCGGCGGCCGCGAGGCCAGTCTGGGCGAGACGATGGAGAGGAAATTCCAGGAGCAGTACCTGGCCGTGAAGCTGACCAAGACCATGGACCGGAAGCTGATCCTGACCAACTACCTGAATACGATCAACCTGGGCAACAACTGCCTGGGCGTCAAGGTGGCCTCGAGACGCTATTTCGACAAGGAGGTCTCCGATCTGACCCTTTCGGAATGCGCGGTCATCGCCGGCATCACCCAGAATCCCTCCAGCTTAAACCCCATCTCCGGCCAGAAGAAGAACGCGGAGAAGCGGGAAGTCATCCTGCAGTACATGAAGGAGCAGGGCTATATCACCGAGGACGAATATAACGAGGCCATGGCCGACGACGTCTATTCCCGCATCCAGCTGGTGGACTCCAACGTCAAGGACACCACCACCGTCAACAGCTACTATGTGGACGAGCTGACCAGCCAGGTGAAGGACGCGCTGATCAACCGGCTGGGCTATACCGAGACCCAGGCCCACAACCTGCTCTACAGCGGCGGCCTGCAGATCATGGCGGCCCAGGATCCGGCCCTCCAGGCCATCGTCGACGAAGAGGTGAATAACCCGGACAACTACCAGAACACCAAGTACTCCCTGGAATACCGGCTTTCCGTGACCCATGCGGACGGGACGACCGAGCATTACAACCACGGCCACATCCGCGCCTGGCACGAGCAGGTTCTGGGGGATTCCGCTTTTAACGCCCTGTACCGCAGCGAAGAAGCGGCGCGGGAGGACATTGAGAACTACAAGGCGTATCTTCTTCAGGACGGCGACGAGATCGCCGGCGAGTATGTGAATATCACGATGCAGCCCCAGGTCTCCTTCGTCCTGATGGATCAGGCTACCGGAGAGGTGAAGGCCATCAGCGGCGGCCGCGGCCCGAAGGTCGCGAACCTGACGCTGAACCGGGCCACGGACGTACCCCGCCAGCCCGGTTCCACCTTCAAGGTCATCTCCTCTTTCGCGCCGGCGCTGGACGCCTGCGGCGCGACCCTGGGCACCGTCTATTACGACGCGCCCTACACGGTGGGAACCAAGACCTTCCGCAACTGGTACAAATCCGGCTATCAGGGATATTCCAGCATCCGCGACGGCATCATCTATTCCATGAATATCGTGGCCGTCCGGTGCATGATGGAGACCGTGACGCCCCAGCTGGGCGTGGAATACGGCCAGAACTTCGGCATCACCACGCTGTCGGCGGCAGATTATAACGCGGCCACCGCCCTGGGCGGTCTGACCGAAGGCGTGACCAACCTGGAGCTGACGGGCGCCTTCGCCACCATCGCCAACGGCGGCGTTTACAAGGAACCTATTTTCTTCACCCAGATCCTTGACCGCAACGGAAAGATCCTTCTGGACAACGAACCGGAGACGCGCCGGGTGCTGAAGGATTCCACCGCGTTTCTTCTGACCGACGCCATGAAGGACTCCCTGATCCCCATGCGCAAGTTCAGCTCCGGAAGCGGTCCTTCCTCCACCAGCACGGCGGCCAGGCTGAACAACATGTCCTGCGCGGGCAAGAGCGGCACCACGACCTCCAACACCAACGTATGGTTCGTGGGCTTTACGCCCTACTACACCGCCGGCGTGTGGGCAGGCTACGACCTGAACCAGAGCCTGAACGCCGATTACGGCGAGACCTCCTTCCACAAGATCATCTGGAAGAAGATCATGGACAAGATCCACGAGGGGCTTCCGGATCCCGGCTTTACGCAGCCCTACAGCGTGGAGTCGGCGGTCATCTGCCGCAAGTCGGGCAAGCTGGCGATCGACGGGGTCTGCAGCGCCGATCCCCGCGGCAACGCCACCTACACCGAATACTTCGCCCGGGGAACCGTACCGACGGAGGTATGCGACGTTCATGTCGCAGTGACCGTATGCTCCGATTCCATGCAGCTGCCGACCAGCTTCTGTCCCGGCCGCTCGACCAGGATCTGCATCAAGCTTCCGGAGGGCGAGGATACCTCGGAGGGAACGGATGATTCCTCCTATACCGTGCCGGGCTACTGTTCGCTGCATACAGCGGAGTCTGTCGTCGTACCGCCCGTCGATGAACCGGAGACCGACGTTCCGTCGGTTCCTTCAGGACCGTTGGGACGGGGCCCGCTGGGGCCTCGGTGATACAGCCGGCGGCCGTCGCTTCCGGGCTTCTCATCCGCCGGAAACGCGCCGTCAGGCGCATGAACCAGGCATTCAGAAAGCGGTCCCTGCCGGGGCCGCTTGTTTTATCCCTTCATTTTCGGTTTGAATACCAGGGAGCCCAGGTAGCCGAAGATCAACGCTCCCGATATCCCGACGGCGCTGGCGGTGAAGCCTCCCTTGAAGGCCCCCAGCAGACCGTCGCTTAACAGTCCCTCCTTCACGCCCTTCCACAGCGTGTTCCCGAAGCCCAGCAGAGGAACGGCGGCTCCCGCCCCGGCCCACCGGGCGAACGGCTCGTACAGTCCCAGAAAGCCCAGAACGCTTCCCGTGACCACCAGCGTCACCATGACCCTTCCGGGCATCATTTTCGTCTTATCCAGAAGGATCTGAACCAGACTGCAGATCAGGCCGCCGGCTAAAAATGCTTTTACATAATCCATACGTCACTCTCCGTCTTGTTCACATCTGTTTTCCGCTCCGTCCGGTTCCTGCACATGCCTTCCTGCCGGAACCATTCTTACGATCCTACGACCCGGCATTCTCCGCTTCGATCACCACCCCGTGGGCGATCCCGGGAATGCTCTTTCCCTCGTTGAAGCTGACCGTGGAAAGCAGCGCGCCGGTTGGCAGAAACAGAACGCGCTTCCACTCTCCCGACCGCAGCCGCGGCAGGACGAACGCGCAGAGTGTCACCGCGGAGCACCCGCAGCCGCTCCCTCCCGCGTGGGTATCCTGCTTCTCGCTGTCGTAGATCTCGATGCCGCAGTCCATATGGATCGCGGTCAGGTCGTGACCGGCCTGCTTCATCATGTCCAGCAGGAGCTTCCTGCCGATCTCTCCCAGATCTCCCGTGATGATCCTGTCATAATACGTCTCATCCACATGGAAATCCTCGAAATTCTGCCGGATCGTATGAACAGCGGCGGGCGCCATCGCGGCGCCCATATTCATGGAATCCTGGACGCCCATATCCACGATCCTTCCCGGCGTCACGGCGGCGATCCTCGGCGCGTTTTTCGTCTCCGCGCCTTTCCCCTCTTTCCCGACCACGACGGCGCCGCAGCCGGTCACGGTCCAGGTCGCCGACTGGGGACGCTGGTTGCCGTAGGCCAGAGGGAAGCGGAACTGCTTCTCCGCAGTAGCGAAGTGACTGGAGGCGACCGCCAGCGTCCGGTCAGCGTAGCCCGCATGGACCGTCATGGCGGCCAGGGCAAGGGCTTCCCCCATGGTGGAGCAGGCCCCGTACAGGCCGAACATGGGGATCTCCAGATCCACTGTCCCGAAGGATGTGGCGATCAGCTGGCCCAGCAGGTCGCCGGCGAAGAGATAACGGACCTCCCTGCGGCGGATGCTGCCCTTCTCAAGAGCCAGATCGGCGGCCTGCTTCTGCATGGCGGATTCCGCCTGCTCCCAGTTCTCCATGCCGAACATATCGTCCTGCTCGACCACGTCGATGCACCCGCCCAGAGGGCCCTCTCCCTCCTTTTTGCCGGCCACGCTGGCGCTGCTGATGATCACGGGCGGCTCTTCGAATTCGATGCTTGCTTTTCCTCTCTGCATAGAACCTCCTTTTTCCTCTTTTCGGTTACTATGTCCAGATATGAGGATTCTATGCACACAGGCAGGCTCAACGAAGCTGCGCCAGTCTTTCCTTCACCTGCTCCATCATCTGCTCGTACTTCTGCTTCTTCTCCCGCTCCTCCGCGATCTTCGCCGCCGGAGCCTTGCTCACGAAGCGCTCGTTGTTCAGCATTCCGTTGACACGGGCCAGCTCGCCTACAAGCCGCGCCTCTTCCTTCTCCAGACGCTCAATCTCCTTCGCCACATCCACCAGCTCCGCCAGCGGAATGTAGATGGCCGCCTGGGCGATCACCGTCGAGACCGCATTCTCCGGGATCCCGGTCTTGTCGGCCTGAAGGCTCACCTCGCTGGCGTAGCCCAGCATCGCAAAGAACGCCCTGCTGCGTTCGAATATATCCAGAAGCTCCGCATTCTCCGACACCACATAGACATGGGCCTTCTTGCTGGGCGGCACGTTCATCGAGGTGCGCACGGTACGGATCGCGCGAACCGCGTCCTTGATCGTCTCCACCTCGGTCTCTTCCTTCGCGAAATTCCACGCCTCGCGGTACACCGGCCAGGAGGAAATCATGATGGAACGCTCCGTGCTCTCGCTCTCCGTCACAGTCCCGTCCGGATGCATCTGCGACACGGTAATGGTCTCGCCCTCGTCCAGAAGGTTGCAGAAGATCTCCTCGGTAATGAACGGGATATACGGATGCAGAAGCTTTAACGACTGCACCAGCACGGTCTTCAGCGTCCAGATGGCTGCCGTATGGGTCTCGTCGTCGTCATTCCACAGGCGGGCCTTCACCATCTCGATGTACCAGTCGCAGAACTCCTCCCACACGAAATCATACACCTTCTGCAGCGCGATTCCCAGCTCGTACTTGTCCAGGTTGGACGTCACCTCCCGGATCAGCTCGTTGACGCGGGAGAGGATCCATTTATCCGCCGGAGTCAGCGGAGCCACGCTGCTGCAGCTGATGCAGGTTCCATCGGCGTCGCCGCTGTTTGCCGGGCAGGGCTTTAAGCCGAACGCGACGTCGTAGGCGCGCAGCTGCTCAGGAGAAGCCTTCTCCAGATTCATCATGATGAACCGGGAGGCGTTCCAGATCTTATTGGCGAAATTCCGGCTGTTCTCCACCCGCTCCCAGTAGAAGCGCATATCGCTTCCGGGGGCGTTGCCGGTCACCAGCGTCATGCGCAGCGCGTCGGCGCCGTATTTGTCGATGACATCCAGCGGGTCGATGCCGTTGCCCAGGGACTTGCTCATCTTCCGGCCCAGGGAGTCGCGGATCAGGCCGTGGAACAGCACCGTATGGAACGGCTTCGTGCCGGTCTGCTCATATCCGGAGAAGATCATGCGGATGACCCAGAAGAAAATGATATCGTATCCGGTCACCAGCACGTCCGTCGGATAGAAATATTTCAGGTCCTCCGTCTGCTTCGGCCAGCCCAGCGTCGAGAACGGCCACAGGGCGGAGGAAAACCAGGTATCCAGCGTATCCTCGTCCTGATTCAGATGGGTGCTTCCGCACTTCGGACATTTCTCCGGACGGGTCTTCTGGACCGTCATCTCGCCGCAGTCGGCGCAGTAGTAGGCCGGGATCCGGTGCCCCCACCACAGCTGGCGGGAAATGCACCAGTCGCGGATATTGTCAGTCCAGCTGAAGAAATTCTTCTCCATGCGCTGGGGAAGCAGCGTGATCTCGCCGTTCTTCACGGCCTCCACGGCAGGCTTGATCATCTCCGACATCTTCACGAACCACTGGGGCTTGATCATGGGCTCCACGGTCGTACCGCAGCGGTCGTGGGTGCCCACGGCGTGGGTGTGCGGAACCACCTTCACCAACAGTCCCAGAGCGTCCAGATCCGCCACCATCGCCTTCCGGGCTTCATAGCGGTCCATACCGTCGTATTTGCTGCCCGGCAGGTTGATCGTCGCGTCGTCATGCAGGATGTTGATCTCGGTCAGGTTGTGGCGCTTGCCCACCTCGAAATCGTTGGGGTCGTGGGCCGGCGTGATCTTCACGCAGCCGGTTCCGAATTCCTTGTCCACATAGGAGTCGGCGATCACCGGGATCTGACGGCCGGTCAGCGGCAGCTCCAGCATTTTCCCGACCAGATCCTGATAGCGCTCATCCTCCGGATTCACGGCCACGGCCGTATCGCCCAGAAGCGTCTCCGGACGGGTGGTGGCGATCTCCACGAAGCGGCCTTCCTCGCCCACGATCGGATAATTGATATGCCAAAAATGGCCTTCCTGATCCTCGTGGATCACCTCCGCGTCGGAGATGGAGGTCTGGCACACCGGGCACCAGTTGATGATGCGGCTGCCCTTGTAGATCCAGCCCTTGTCATACAGGCGCTGGAAAACCTCCAGCACAGCCTCGGAGCAGCCCTCGTCCATCGTGAAGCGCTCCCGGTCCCAGTCCGCAGAAGAACCCATCTTGTGCAGCTGGTTGATGATGCGGCCGCCGTATTCCTTTCGCCAGTCCCAGCACTTCTCCAGGAAGCCGTCGCGGCCCAGGTCTTCCTTCTCGATCCCCTGCTTCTTCAGGCTGTCGATCACCTTCACCTCGGTGGCGATGGCCGCGTGATCCGTACCCGGCTGCCACAGCGCCTCGTAGCCCTGCATCCGGCGGTAGCGGATGATGATATCCTGCATCGTGTTGTCCAGAGCATGGCCCATGTGCAGCTGCCCGGTGATATTGGGCGGCGGCATCACGATCGTAAACGGCTTCTTGTCCGGATTCGGCTTCGCCTTAAAGTAGCCGCGGCTCATCCAGCGGTCGTAGAGCTCGCTCTCGATCCTGGCAGGGTTATAGTTTTTCTCCAGTTCCTTCATGTGTCTGTCTCCTTTTCCATTCTTTAAGTCTCTTAATCCTACATCTGATGCCGCACCACGGCGTACTCGTCGCCGTTGCGGTAATAGGGGCAGGTAAACGACCGGTCCGCCATCAGGCGGCCGTAGTCGTCCTCATCCATGTCCACATCGCAGACATACTCCTCGTAATCCTCGTCATAGACCAGATTGGCGCAGCTGTCGCAGCTGGTCTCCGTTTTCGTTTTCTTACCGTTTGCCTGCACCGGATCACCCCCTTTATGGATGAAAAAAAGCCCTCTGCATGATCTCTCATGCAAAGGGCGAATCATCGCGGTACCACCTTTGTTCGTGAGACGGCGCACCGTAGCACTCTCCCGTCTGTCGTCTCACATCTCTCAGGCCCTCTAACGCAGGCCACGCGAAAACGGCTACCGTGCGGGCCCGCTGCCCGCCCCGCCGGTAACTCCCGGCGCCGCAGACCAGCCTGCCTTTCGCACTTCCCCGTTCCGGTTCCGAAGCGACCTTCCGTCCGTGCTTTCTCAGACTGCCTTCCACCCGATGGGCCGTCCTCTCTGTCAGGGCTGCGAACGTACTCCTCTCCGTCTCCACCTTTATCATCACACATCATAAACCACAGACGCGGGAATTGTCAAGGGTTTTCTTCCGAACCGCTCTCCCGATACATCCGCCTCAGCGCGGATTCTGCGGCAGCTGCGGCTGTCTGCGGCAATCTGCGGCTGTCTGCGCCGTTTACGGGAGAAAGGATTGTAAATACCTCTGTTTTTCGGTATAATGAAGCTGAATTCGATTCTTCCGGAACGTGCGGAAGAACAGACTGTGAGGTGAGTCCTATGAAACGTACCAAATACATTCCCGGCGTCCGGCTCCACGATTACGGCTGCGGCACCCCCGACGCCATGTTCGCCAGGGTCAAGGCAGACGGCTATGACTGCGTGCAGCTGGCCTATCCGGCGTCCATTGAAGGGATCCATTCCTTCGCAGACGTGGACGACGCCATCGTCCGGGATACCCAGGCCGCCATAACGCGCCGCCAGGTATCCGTCGGCGTACTGGGCTGCTATGTGGAACTGGCCATCGACGATGAGAAGACCCGTCTGGCCAACGTCGAGACCTTCCTGCGGATGCTGCCGGTCTGTCAGGCGGTCAGCGCCGGATGCATCGGCACGGAGACCACCGCCATGCGCCTTCAGCCGGCGGGAACCACACGCGAGCGCGGCCGCTACCTTCTCTGCAAAAGCCTGGAACAGATCCTGCCGGAAGCGGAACGTCTCGGCGTGACCGTAGGCATCGAAGCGGTCAGCTGGCACAGCATGAACACCCCAGAAGCCACACGCGAGGTTCTGGATACCATGCAGAGCCCGGCTCTGGGCGTCATCTTCGACGCCGGCAACCTTCTGACCCTCGAGGATGTGGACCGTCAGAGGCAGCTCTGGGAACGGACCGCGACGCTGTACGGAGAGAAGATCAAAGCCGTTCATTTCAAGACACAGGGATACCAGCCGGACGGAACCCCCGTCCGCACCGGATGGGAAGGCAACCGAATCGACTGGGACAGCGTATTCGACATGCTGCATCAGCTGCCGCAGACGCTGCCGGTGCTGCGGGAAGAGGCCGTCCCGGCCGACGCCGCCGTCGACCTGGCGGAAATGCACCGGCTGTTCGCCGGACGTTAGGCGCGCCCCAACACGGAAAGTGCGCCGCATCTCCCCTTCCCGCATCCGAATATCACACGAAGCGGCTGGCCGCGGGACAACCTGTCTCATGTCCCGCAGCCAGCCGTTTGCTCTCTCAAAGCATCCGTGCCGGCGATTCTGCCGTTACACAGCCGTCATAACCGCAATACCGCATCCGTCCCGGATGACCCCGATGATACGCGGATTCCCGACGGCCGGTCACGGCGCCTGCCTCCCGTTCAGCTGCTGCCGCCCCCCGCGGCCGTCTCCGTCTCCCAAACCCGCCGTCAGGCCGGCGGCTGCGCCTCCTGCATGGCCCTGGCCTTGATCGCCGCGACCTCCTCCTGGATGGACGCCATCTTCTCCTTGGTCAGCGGATAGAACTTCAGGGCGACTACATTGCACAGGCACCCCAGAATGATCATGCCGTACGCCAGGAACACCGCCACGTAGCGCAGCGACGGGCTGTAGGGCGTACTGGCCGTCGGAAGCTGATCCTTAAAGCCGATCATCGCGAACATCAGTCCCGCCACCATGGGAGCAAAGGAGGAAACGATCTTATCCACGAAGCTGAACAGCGTCCCCATCATACCGGGCACATACTTGCCGGTACGGTACACCTCGTAGTCCGCGCAGTCCGCCGTCATGGGGATCACGATGTTGCCCGCCACGCCCTGGAAGCCTACCTGCGCGATGCTGAGCACTACATACAGGATCGTAAAATAACCCCACTGCAGCGCGCCGCCGGGGCCGTTCATCGTCGTGGGATCCCCGATCAGCCAGAGAACGCCGAGAAGGCCGCATACGACGATCTCTCCCCAGGAACCGATCAGCATGGCCTTCCTCTGTCCCAGAGTCGTCGCCAGACCCGCCACGCCGAAGATCAGAAGCAGCGTCCCCGGGATGGATACCAGGCCGGTCAGCGTTCCGCTCAGGCTGTAGTTGCCGACCAGAACGCCGAACAGAACGATCATGACCGTGCTGGTCTTAGTGGAAGCGGCCAGCTTGTCCGTGGAGGCGGACACCACCAGCATCTGAATAGCGCGGTTCCCCCTCAGGGTATCCCAGTAATCCTTCAGGCCCACCTTCACCGGCTTGCCCGTCCCGAAAAACTCCGTCCTGTCCTTCGGCGCGATGGAGAACACCGCGATGGCCGTGAAAATGGCGCTGAACACCACCGTGACCAGCCACATGTCGTGATAGAAGCCGGTGGTAAGGATTCCGTCCAGCTCCGGTGTGGTATGCTTCTTCATCAGGCTGGCGCCCACGATCGCCAGTGCGGTGAAGAGGACGGTATTATAGATGCCGTCGAACACGGCGAACAGCGGTCTCTGCTTCGGGTCGTTGGTCAGACAGCTCTGGGCCGACTTGGTGACCACGCACTGGAACGTATAACCGATGTAGAAAACTGCCGCCACCACGATAAAGAAGCCGAAGCGGAGCGTGTTATTCTCCGGAAGCCGGTGGGTCACATGGAACAGGACAAAGCTCATCGTCAGCAGGATGAGATTGCCGGATACCATGAAGGGACGGTTCTTGCCGAACCGGCCGTTGGTCTTGTCGACCACGAATCCGATGAACGGATCCGTCACGCCGTCCCAGATCCGCATCATCATGGCGAAGCTCGACGCGGTCACAGTGGCTACCCCCACGAAGCCCCCCAGATAATACGCCACATAGCCCATCAGGAACAGATACAGATTCGTCGCGGTATTATTCAGGGCGAAACCGCCGATCCGCCACAGCGGGACCCGATGGATCCCGTTTTCACCATAGTACTTGGAACTATTATGATTCATACTCTTCCTCCTTTTCCCGGCGCCCTGCGTCGTCCGAACCAGTCCGTCCGGATCCTCCTCTCGTTCCGCTCTGTCTGCAAAGCGCCGGTCATGTCAATAGTGACGGTGATGCCTGAAAAAAATTCCTCCTTTCCATAAAATGTGCCGGTCGGCTCTTCAGCCCTTCCTGCACGCACCTTGCCTGTTTGTGCAATTGCTATAAAAAATATATCACAGGAATGCGATTTCCTGATAGGATACGGTTCCTCTCTTTTCGCATATCATTTCGATTCGTCTTTTCCGGGGCAAAAGTCACAAAAAAAAGCTGCCGCGGTCGGAGATTCAGATCTCTTCCCGCGGCAGCTTTCCGCTCCCGTATATCTCACTTTTTTTAGTTCTTTCCGTCCAGCTTATCCAGCATATCCCATACGCCCAGCATATACATAACGCCCAGCGCCCGGTCATAGAGACCGTAGCCCGGCCGGACGTTGCCCGGCTTCTCGTCCCACAGATGCCGGCCGTGATCCGGGCGGATGTAGCCCTCGTAGCCGCAGTCGTGGTACGCCTTCAGGATGTCCAGGATCCCGGTGTCGCCGTCGCAGTCCCGGTGGCTGGCTTCGCTGAAGTCGCCGTTGGGGAAATGCTTGACGTTGCGGATGTGGGCGAAGGCGATCCGGTCGCAGTGCTTCCGGACGATGTCGGCCACATTGTTTTTCGGATCCGCGTTCAGCGAGCCGCTGCACAGCGTCAGACAGTTATAGGGATCGTCCACCATGGCCAGGAACCGGTCGATGGCCTCCGCGTTCACCAGAAGACGGGGCAGACCGAAGATATCCCATGGCGGATCGTCCATATGGACGGCCATCTTGATGTCGCACTCATGACAGGTCGGCATAATGGCCTCCAGGAAATATTTGAAATTCTCCCACAGCTTTTCCTTCGTCACAGGAGCGTAAGCCTTAAACAGCTCGTCCAGCTTCGCCATGCGCTCCGGCTCCCAGCCGGGGAAGGTCATGTTGTACTTCTCGGTGAAGGACATGATATACTCGGCCATGGCGTTGTAATCATCCTGAATCATATCCTTCTGGTAGAACAGCGCCGTGGAGCCGTCCCCCACCGGATGGAACAGGTCGGACCTGGTCCAGTCGAAGATCGGCATGAAATTGTAGCAGATCACCTTGACCCCGAACGG